>JAJYZH010000014.1 GCA_021800135.1 Microcaldota archaeon | reverse complement strand
CTATCCAGCCCGAATATCATTGCAAATAACCCCACCACATCACCCAATAGATTATGACACAAACGAGATATTTATATATTTCTCCAAGGTATTTTTATCATGCACTTTATAGTCTCAATACCTTTCGACATGGAGCTCGCACAGAGCATAGGCAAGAAAGGCTCGGAAAACGGAATCGCATTCTACAACAGGAAGGAGATTGACGATATAATAGTATGCCTCGTCCCGACCGACCCACTTGAGAAGTTTTACACAGTGGCCGAGACAATGATGCTTGCAGACCAAGTGATCTTGAGCACCAGGATGATGGGTACGAATTTCGGAGAGGCCCTTATAGCGGCCGGGCTCCTCAAGAAGAGGGTTATATTCACAAGCGAGAATGACCCGTCTAGGTTTACGAAAGGGATAGAGTATGTGGTTTCTGACAGGGAGAGGGTTGTCGAGGCAATAGTCGGATACAGGCAGGCAAAAGCGGACAGCGGCGGAGAGAATGTAGTGCTCATAGACAGGGTATTCCCGGTGAAGGGAGTCGGGACGGTGGCCCTGGGATTCGTTAAAAGTGGCAAGATAAAGGTCCATGACACACTCCTGCACAACTCCGGGAAGAGCGCTTTCGTCAGGTCGATACAGGTGCAGGACATCGACAAGGAGGAGGCTGATGTTGGAAGCAGGGTAGGCCTGGCGCTTAAGGGAATAGAGTATGACGAGGTTGAGAAGGGGGATATACTGTCAAACACGAAGATGGCGAATATAGGAGAGGTGAATGCATCGGTTGTACTTTCCGAGGTTGGAAGGGAGAACATAGTCGTTGGGAGGAGGTACACTATGGTCTCAAACCTCATAGTGAGCGAAGTGGAGGTGCTGGAGTATGAGGAGGACAAAGGTGGGATAAAGCTTGGACTGGCAAAGGCTGCTCCCCTGACCAAGGGTGACGATTTTCTTCTGATCAGGAACGGCACACCCAGGATGTTCGCAAAGGGCACGGTATTGTAGCGTGGAGAGGTAAGATTTTAGTAGTTTGCTGGGTGTATTATGGTATTGGGCTGCGATGCATGCGCATGCATGATGGCGAGTTTATGGGAATAGAGAAAGATAAGGGAACACAAAGGAAAGATGACAAGGTGCGCGATGTGGTAATTGAGGCGCTGAGGGAGGACACTACACTTGTCAATCCAAAGTGGGGAATCAATAGCGAAGCGAACAGGTACAGGATTGAGCTTACGCGCCTTGCCCAGGAATATGCAAGGAATTCTGATAGCATAAAGAAGCTTGATTGTGATAATGCACTGATCGGAAAAGAGATAAAAGATATAATTAAAAAGTATGGGGATGAACTCGGAGTCGATGGCGATATGATGAAAAGCGTGATCAGGCTTGCCGATTATTACCTTGGGGTTTATACCCAGCTTAGGATATCGCGCGGAGATCCAGGGAGAAACAGGGATATGCAACTCAAGACGCAGGAGGAGAATACCGATGACATGCTGGCACAGATAGAGGAAGAAACGGGACAAAAAATCGAGAGGCGGCGCATACTTGACGTCGTGTACATAGTCAACCAGATAGAGAACAGGTTAAAGGCAGAACCTGCGGATCTTGGCAGCAAGGAACACGAGATGTTTGAGGCATTCGCAGATGCTGTCAAAAGCATTATTGAAAGCGGCAAACTGGAAAGGAGCGAAGAGCTGAGAGTTTACAGGAACAGGAAAGGAGGGCAATAGCTGCTTATTCAGTTATCGCTGAATCCGTAGACTCCGGACAGGTAGTAGCTGACGAACTCTGGATGATCGTGTTCCGCGTTTTCGTCTAGCTCCTCTTTCTTATCATCCAGCTCCTCTGACGCTTCGATTAATTTTTCTTCAGCGGATACGGTGTTCTTGCTTTCCAAGCGCAATTCCTCTTCCAGTCTCATGACTGCAGTCTGGTCGTTTGCCGAGGATATCTCGCTCCGCAGGGCCGCTACCTTGCCCTGCATGACTTTTACCTGGCTCATGTAAGCCATAATCTTCTTTTCGTAGAACCTTATATCGATGTCGAATCCGTGCAATATCCAGTAATTATAAATCTCTGCAATCCTGCCGTACTCGTTGAATCTACTAAGTATGTCTATTATCTGTGAATCTGTATCCAGCGCCCTTGGCATCCTGTCAATTGTTTTGATCATCATGTCAATGTGCTCTGCCCCGGTTGTGAAGTTATCCGATATGTATTTGAACAATCCTAAGGTATTTTCGACTATTGCGGGATCCTTGATTTCTGTGCTGCATATTTCATCCATTGCCCTGTTAAAATCTTTTACCCTCAGGTACGCAGCAGCCTTGAAGGTGTGCAGCCATGGGTTGTCGCCTGCCTTGTTCCTAGCCTCATCCACGAGCCGGTCGGCCTCACTTGCCCTGCTTGATGCGTAAAGGAGCTTGCATGCATTGACGTACAGGTCTATGTTGTGCGGGTCAGCACTGATGGTCTTGGAGAACCATGCCATTGCTTCATCTACATTGCCTAGGTTGGAAAGCGCTATCGCCATTGAATGTCCGAATCTTCCTGCGCCGGCACCGAGAAACTCTGCAGTATGGAAATCAGTTATCGCCTCATTCCACATCCCGAAATCATTGTATAGCATGCCCCGCACGAGATAAGCGTCTACGCAGTACGGGTCTTTTCCTATCGATAAGTTCACCTCTTCAAGTGCTTCTTCGTGATCTCCATCAAGCCTGAGGAGATTTGCCTTCAGTGCATGCACCCTGCTAGAAGACTCATAGCTTATTGCCTTATTCACCTCTATCAGTGCTTCCCCGAACCGTTCCATCTGGTTTAAGGCTGCGGCTTCGCAGTAATGTATCGTGCCAAGCTCGGCATCAGACGCGTGCCCTTCCCTGTCCTTTAATATATCGTAGGCTTTCTCAAACTCTCCGCTCTTTATGTAACTGAATATCGGTTCGGTGTCCCTTAGAAAATCAGGAGATATCTGCCGCTGAGCATCCTTCTGGATAGCCATAAAACCACATTGAAATTTCAGATTCTTGATATTTATTGCTTGCGTGCAGGTGCGGCATGCGGATAAGTACGATACCTGGGCCATATCCAGTGGATCCACGGCCTGTTTTGTATACGGAAGGGTAAAGGTATATATATCTAATAATAATCAAGTATAGTCTGTAATGGGCCTCCAGGGGAGGAGGTTTATTAATTTAATGTTTAACAAATAATGCGTGCAGGGATGGCGGAGCCTGGTCAAACGCGACGGACTCAAGATCCGTTGGCTTAGGCCTACGGGAGTTCAAAACACGAACATATCTCCCTCCCTGCATGCTTCTTTGCAGATGGTTGTATGGCAAAAACAAGGACATCCAAGATTTATGATGTACAGACATATCCGCAGTCTGAAGAGTTCACGAGTTCTGCTGCGTGCGCGCTTATGGTACTCAAGTATGTAAAGAAAGACTACAAGCCCAACAAGAATGAGGAGTATAAGATATGGCAGGAGGCAGTAAGCGGAAGCATATGGCATGGCTCAAAGTACGGCCTTGCGTACGCCCTCAGCAAGAGGGGAGCAAAGGTAGATATAGTGAGCAACAACACCAAGGACGAGGGGTATGAGAGGAGGCTCGCGGTCTACGAAGGGATAAACCTTGACACTCTACGCGCATCGTTCAACGAAATAAAGGATAAGGCAAAGGCGGCAAAGATAAAGGAGAAAGGTGCGCAGGTTACCGCAAATCTCATAAAGAAGAGTATAAATGGGGGCAAGATACCGATAGTGCTTGTCAATGCAAGCGCAATAAACCCATATCTTAAGGCATCTCCGCACTGGGTAGTAGTAAAAGGGTATGACAAGGACGCTTTCTATATGAATGATCCGTATTCCGACAGCACTATTACAATGGAGAATGATGTTTTCAGGGGGGCCATAGGGTATGAGAACGAGACTCATATGATAAATGTGAGTACGAGGAGGTAAAGCTGCTTTTCAAAACGGCGGAAACTGCCGTACTACTGCACCTAGCACCTGTGCACCTATTGCAACGCAACTGCAATCGTGATTAGAATTATTCAAGGCGTAAGATAACTTGCGCCGGATGTGTACACTGTGCGTTTGATACATTATCAGGAAGTCAGGTAGTATGTATCTTGATCGTTCGCTCGCTTCAGGCTATAGGCCTGGTGCTTCAGCCCGTAGATCAGGCTTTCGCAAACATTGTCCGGGCTATCCCCTTCCGCACGGCAGCCCTGATTGCGTTAATCCTGGCTTTCCTTGCAGTACTTTCTATCCTGTTTCTCGATGCTACCCTAGGATGGCAATCCTCGCATAGCAACCTGTCGACTACCGGCATGCCGAAGCTGTTGAAGAACTTGGAAGACATAACGAATTTCACATCGTTTTTTGTCAGTGCCTTGCCGCACATTGCGCACGTTGTCCTGGCAAGATAGTCCCTGTCCAGCGCTTCTGCGCATTTTACGCAATAGTATTCGCCTACGCTGTGGGAGAACTTTCTCGAGAAGCCGTATATAGTAGTGCCGCAGCGCGGACACTTTTCACTTTCACCCCCTCCATCTTTGTACCCAAACCCCACTTCCATTACCCACACCATCCAAGGCGTTGTTACAAAATAACAACACTTGTTTATAAAAATGCGAACCAGATATTTATACCTTTCTGGGCACTTTGGCGTGTTTTTAGGAAAAGTGGAAGTAAGGCTTTGAAGACGTATTTCCAGCGCATCCGGCTGAACACGTATTTAATACTTGCTGTATCCGCGGCCGTTAAACTGCATCCCCTAATCCCTTCGTTTCCCCTTTACGCATGACAATACAGTGTCGTACGGCGCGTCTGTCTTGATTGACATGTAATCGAAGTGCGTCTTTGAAACGCGGTAGCGTTTGCCGATGCAGCCTTCAAGGTCTGACATCTTTACTGAACTGGTCTTCAGCCTCTTCGTGAGTTCAGGTACCGAGTAGTAGAACGGGATGTCCAGTTCTTCTTTTATCCTGTTCATTATGTTCTTTGCCTCGTTTGAGGCGTTTATGGCTTCGAGCTGCTCTATCGTTTTATCTATTGCTTTCCCCTCGTGCAGGTTGCCGAGCCACATCTTTCCGGCCTGCGCCATTTTCGCCCCGCAGTTGCTGCAGGCATCTGCCGTTGGGATTTGGCCCTTTGAATATGTCCTGTAGCCGCACCTAACGCAGTAGTACGCATACCCCATCTCCCGGAGAGAGGATGCGGCATTCTCTGCGCCGTGCCTCAACTTTATGAATGTGCGCATGTAGTGCGCATAGTAGACTGAAAGCATGACCTCTATCCCGTAGTTGAACTGCGCGGCAGTCCTCGCTATGTAACCTATGAGTATCCGCATGCCTGCTTCGTGGCAGAACTCGTTGTGCATAGGTACTGCGTCGTAAACCCTCAGGCATGCGTCCTTGTGCGCGCCGCAGAGCACCGCCGTGTCAGTGGCAGTCACAAAAAGCAGCGAGGTATCCTTGATTATTTTCATGGCGTCGAATAGGTATGGGGCCGCGCTTCCGAAAGGGTCTATGTCCACCAGGCCGAACCTGTCGCGCGTGGTGTTGGCGAACTCCTGAAAGCTCTCATTCAGGACCTTCGCCTTTATCCTGCTGGCTTTGATGTTTCTGGCCGCATCCCTGTAGGCGTTCCTGTTTATTTCAAGCATAGTAATGCCCTTTAGGCCTCCTTCCTTGGAGTATCTTATGCCCCTTATGCCTGTAGCGGTAGTGGCATCTAACACTGTGCAGCCCTTGCACATCGCCCTTGCTAGCGCCACGCTTATGTCGCGCGATGCCTGACCGACAGGATTTATGAATGAGTTCTTATGGAACTTTATCTCCGCCTTGCCTTCCTTGTACATAGTGATCAGAGCATTGCCTTTACCGCGTCAAGCAGACCGTGGGCGTACGATATGCATGAGAATGAGGTGTACAGGTCCCCTTTCTCCAGGTAGCTCTTAGAGTCAGAGGCGTACATTTCAGACAGCTTTACTACCTCAAGCATCTTCCCGTTTGGCGCCAGGGCGGGATTCCCCTTCACTCCTTTTACGCTCTCGCTGAACATGGCGATGTCCTTCTCTATCCTTTCCTTTATCTCCATGACCGCACCTCTGGAATACAACCTTTAATAGAATCCACAGCAAGTTATATAAATTCAAATATGCTGTATAATCCTGGTGTTGGAATGGCTGATATGTGGAGCGATGACGCTGACGTGATAATAAAGGGCGTTGATGGCGGTATCAAGGCAAAGTATAAGTTCTCGCTTACCGATTTCCTTACAGAACCTGCTAACTTTGCATCCACTCCCAATATCCAGATAGCGATTTCGAACATGAAGGAAACCGTCGATAGTTACGCTGCAGGGCTTTTGGACGGGCTCGAGGATGAGAAGAGGTCGCTCAATGACGACGCAATGAGATGCGATTCGATCACTTCCCAATTAAGCCAGGAGATTAGGGCAGAGGCGAAGCAGAACAGGATACCCATATTAAAGCCCGCCGCGGTAATGAGGGATGAGAACAGGGATGAGGTAATAGTGATAAAGGAGGTATCAGGCGATGTCCTAGGGCTTATAGGGAGGCTGGTTGGCTCGTCGCTTATGATAGCAGACTTTACCAGGCAGTACAACAACTACAGCATAGGGGAATGGCTTTTCAGCGGCAGCAAGAATTATGTTGTTAGGGTAGGCTTGGATTCAAACCCTGTTATCAACATAGAAAGCGCGATGGGCGAGATAGACACCCTTCTTGACACTGCTGCTACCTACATAAAGTCCCTGGCTCCTGCTCCTAAGGTAACAAAGTGAATGCATTAATCGCGATAACTGGAACTCCTGCTACTGGCAAGAGCAGGCTCGCCAGAGCAGTGATGAGAAAGTGCAGGAACTCCGCTGTCATAGAAATCAACGATGTAGTCAAGAGCAAGCACCTGTTCTCCGGGCTGGACATATACGGCTCGATGGTGGTTGACAGGAAGAGGCTCAGTGAGGAGATAAGGGGAATTGCCAAGGGG
The DNA here is from genome assembly GCA_021800135.1 of Microcaldota archaeon. Taxonomy (GTDB): domain Archaea; phylum Micrarchaeota; class Micrarchaeia; order Micrarchaeales; family Micrarchaeaceae; genus JAKATY01. The sequence continues at coordinate 3,629 of JAJYZH010000014.1, read as the reverse complement.
AAGGCACGCTCTGGCAAGACTGTAATAGTGGTAGGGCATCTTGCACCAGAACTCTCGCTCAGGTATGGCATTGCGATCGTAACAAGGGCGAAGCTGAAGACCCTCGTAGCGAGAATGAGGAGGCGTGGGTATCCGCAAGGAAAAATAAGGGAGAATATAGAGGCTGAGGCGCTTGACTACTGCGGCAAGGCGATGAAGGGCAAATGCAAGGAATTGTACGAAGTTGAAAGCGGCGATGAGATATCGCGTGTTATCGGGTACATTGAAAAGGTATGCGCCGGCGTGAAGGCGCCGAAGCCGAAAAGCAGGATGCGTGGGGATAAGCTGTACGAATTTTACGACCTTGTGAGGAAGAGGGTGCTTGACGGATAAGCCGCTATGCGATCCTCTTTGAGATGAGGGACCTGTAGATTATCTTGGAGTAAGCTTCAGGGATCCTGTTCACAAAGAGCCTTGAGCCCTTGGTCTTAAGGTGGGTGGGCATGCCCTTCTCCTTACCTTTGGAAAACCTTTCAAGCAGCTCCTTTGGTGTTGAGAACTTTGGCTTGTCAATAGCGGCGAGCCTCTCGCCTATGAGGTACAGCATTGGAGAGCGGCTGTGGGCCGAGGTAAACTCGTCCGACGCACCCTTCATGAAGGCGCTCGGGCCTTTTACAGAAACAGAGCCAAAGCGGGCGGGATTCACCATGAATGTAAGAACTGCAGAGTTGTTCTCTATACCTTCCAACGAAAAGACAGGCATGAAACCGCAATCCTCAAGCATCTCGTGTATGCGCTTGCGCAACTTGCGGGCCTGCTGCCAAAGTATGTCTTCAGCTATGTCATCGGTACCAAATGCGAGCGCGTATATATCTACCCCGAGCGCTGAACCCAGCTTCTCCATCTTCCTGGAGCTGTCTGCTTCGGAGTATTCTGCGCCGAATATTGTAGCCCTGCTTGGGGTCTTTATTATCCTACGGGAGAGCAGGACGAGACGCGCGAGGGACTCTTCAGAAACGTTTGCGGCTACGTTTCTTGATGGATCCGTAGGGTCTACCACTATGAAACGTGAATTGAATTTTTTAGCCATGGACTCCAGGTCCTTTTCTAATAACACTCTGCGCGGCGCGGCGTCTATCGCAATCGGCACAGAGAGATTTGCCATCCCCTCAATCAGCGAATGCAGGGAGCCAAAGTGATGTATAAGTAATTCACAGAGGTAGCCTGAAAAGCCCTCAGTTGCGGCCTCGGCGCCGTATATGTCGTGCTGATCAAGCATGAACTTGGCGAGGCGGACGTCGTCCTTCTGCCTTTCGCTGAGGTGCGACACGACGAACTTAGTATGGAGCTGCGTCCTGTCAACAGCACTGCCCATCTCCTTGGAATCCGCTATCTTAAAAGCTGGAACTATATCAGCGTCTATCCCCAAATCGTTCATCCGAAGTTTGAGATAGGGATGCTCCGCGTATTTTATTATGTAGCTCTCGTTCCTGTGCTTCTGCACTATTCCCTTCGCTATTGCCAGCGCTTGCTTCTCCATATCCCTCTCTTCGAGCGTCTTCGGAAAGAGCATGAAGATGTCTATGTCTGACGAACCTTTAAGGTTAGTGCCGTGGGCGATCGAGCCTGCGGCTATTATCTCCACGTCCTTCGGCACGGCATTGTGAAGCCTGCTGATAATCTCGTTGCTATAAGAAGTAACGCGTTCTATGTCGTCCTTGCCTGGTTTTATCTCTTTTAGTATTACGCCAAGGACCGCATTAAACTTTTTAAGCCCCCCTTTTGTAAAGGAATATGCTCTTTTGCTGTCAGACAAGTGCCCACCTTAAATAGGATTGCAAGGCAAGTAATATATTGGTTTATGCAGATAGAGGTAAAGATTCTCGGGCTCGTAGATCAGTGGTAGATCGCGTCGTTCGCAACGACGAGGCCGCGGGTTCAAATCCCGCCGAGTCCATACAGGCATTTACACATACCTAGAGGGGTTGACTAATTCTTTAATTCCCACGGTCATTTTACTTGAAACACTAAGTAAGTGCGTTTTATAACCGAAACGTACAGTTTTATCAAAAATATAAAACGTCAATGGATCTATACTCAGCTTAAATTCCGTAACCTTGATGAAAGAGTCCAGTATATCGTGCATCAGCCTATAGTCTTTGTCTTTTCTGTCCAACCTTCCCATTAACTTTTCTGCTTCGAGCAGATGCTTTCTAACTGTCCTGTTTCCTTCTAGGTCTTCATTAAGCACCTCCCTATATATTTCTGGCGCATTCATTTTTCTAGTCAGAGGCCGAATTATTTTTGTTATAAACATAGCAGTATCGGTAAGTTCATTGATATAGTCTACTTCCTTTAATTTTCTCATATGGGTTTTCCTACTACTATACGTGTCTATAGCACCCACGTCCCTGGCTTTTACGGCCATAAATTCGGCGAAGTGTTCTATATCGGCTCGGCAGGCCGGGCAAGGTTGTGCTTTAGCTGCACTATAAAGCTCTTCCTTAATAAGAGAGAATAGATGTCTCTGCTCAGTTAATTTGTTTCTTATACTATCACCCACATCGCTGAGAGGTTCCTGCGCTTTATGGTAGACCTCATGACTTTGAATATTTTGTATGTTAATTTTAGTATTATTGTTTGTTTTTGATGTGATATTTTAGTCTAAGAGTGTAAAAAGGTATTTGCTCGATGGTTGGTATAACCGGGCCATCTAAATCCAGGAAACGCACTTCCTTGCTGGAAGGCATCTCCCGGTATGCGGTTGGCGGAGGCCTTCTTTACATTGGCGTAGAATGGCCTGCTCACGGGAAGCGTGTGCAGATTGCGAAGCGAAGGTCTAGCCCGTTGGCAGAATAAATAAAAAGATATCGAAATATTTGTCTACGTGAGTGATGGAATGAGTATGGAACAGATTGTGGCGTTGTCCGTTTTTGCGTTCGCGGTTCTTATGGGCACGGCCTTCGCAGGCGGCATAGGCACCTCTACTATATCGGTAAACAGCAGCAGCGTAACAGTATCCCAAGGTCACAGTGCCAGCGTGGCTTATACAGTGAAACTCGCGAGCGGAAGCACGTGGGGCACTATGATAAGCGCGAATGATTCTACGGCGCTTGAAGGCAAGGGTATAACGCTTAAATTTAGCAACAGTTATATGGATCCCACATACTCGGGAGTGCTTATGATATCCATATCTTCTGCGGCTGTTCCTGGAAATTATACTATAGGGCTGATCGCGACTGGTGATGATCCGTCGACAGCCCAGACGAACATTACGCTGATGGTGCCTTCGGCACCTATTGTGAACAAATCCCAGACGAACGCCACCAGCTCCGTATCATCCAGCATTGTATCCACGACCGTGCCAAGTACCACTATAAGCAGCAGTCCGGCGTCAGGAAAGCCTTCGAGCTACACCTACGCATACGTGGCAATAGCCATGGTTATAATAGTGGTTATAATAGTTGCAGCGCTCCTCATGAGGAGAAAGTAACGGACCTCCTTGAGTGTATGGGCAACCTGAGGCTGCAATGACTACGTCATTTGTTTAACCTCTGGTACGCTTATTTAAATACGTCGCGTGAAATATCAGCACGAGTAACATGGCAGTAAACGCGACAAAAAACGCTTCGAAAACGCTGGCGCTTGAG
>JAJYZH010000013.1 GCA_021800135.1 Microcaldota archaeon | reverse complement strand
GTGCGTTACTGCCAACGTCACTCCATCTACGCTGTAGGCAAAACTTTTCATGCGGTCCTGCATGTCCTTCCATTTCTCCATGCCGCCCTTGAATCCTGATTCTACCTCTTTCGTTATCGCGTCGTCGATTGCGGTCTGAGAAGGGAAGACAATGTTGTTGAGATTCCCCATCCCCCACTCACGGAGTCGGTCATCGATAGTCGGCTTTATACCAATCCTCTTGCCTATTATCTCGGCCGTTTGCGCCGCCCTGAGGACGGGGCTAGTGCAGAACGAATCTATCTTTGCAATTCTTGGAATCGTTTTCGCGAACGCTTCGGTCTGTCTGATCCCCTCTTCGGTCAATGGATAGACCCCCAAGTCGGATGAGAGGGTATTTGTGACGTTGGACTTGCTCTGGCCGTGCCTAACAAAAATTATTATACCCATGCAAACACGCAATGTGGACCCAGCGGGAATCGCACCCGCGACCTTCCGCTGTTTTGGATTCTTGATAGACTTCTTTTAAGAAGTTTTCTTGCAAAGCGGACGCTCTACTCCTGAGCCATGGGCCCGAACAGAAATAGTATTACCTCCTCGCCTTTTTAATCTTTACCCTGAGAAGCTTGCCTCTGGCTTTCTTTGGCCTTGCGCGCGTGCGGGAGGACCTAGGTTCTGCCTTTTGCCTGCTGCGCGTTCTCTCTCCCTTTTCTGAGGTGAGCCTGTCTATTATATCCAGGCTTTCTGATTCTGCCTTCCTGTCGCTTCTCTCTATTCCCTTGATTATATTGTCCGCGACTTCATCGCTTACAGTCTCGGACTCCCTTGCAGGGTTCGTAAGAAAAACGCCCTCGATGTCGCCCTTCATCACTATCTTGTTGAGCGCCATCGCCTGTCTCATCGCCTCCAGCTCGCGCTTTATTTTGTCGCCGTCTTTTTTCGACTTTGCGCCAGCCACATGATACACCCCTTAAGGGTATTATAGTGTCTGCACACCCTATATATTACTTTCGTTCAGGAATAGAGAAATGGGCAGTATGTCCATAATCGTCTAACCTTACAGCAACCTTTAAATAGTGATTTTGTCGCCTATTTTCGGGACTATGGTTTCATAGCGTTTCTCCAGCGCCGCCTTCAGGTCATCTGACTTGCTCTTGTCTCCGTGCACTATGATGACCCGCTTAACTCCTTGTATCTTTCCTGGAAGGGATTCCAGCTGCGGCCTGTCAGCGTGGGCAGACAGCTTGTACGCCTCTACCTTGAGCTCAATCTTAACCTTTGAGTGGTTTATCTTGACCTCCTTTGCCCCGTCCCTTATCTCCCTGCCGAGGGTGCCCTCTGCCTGGTACCCAACAAATATCAGCTTGTTGGCCGAGTTCCTGGCGAGCTTTGTCAGATAGAAAAGCACCGGCCCGCCAACTATCATTCCGCTCGTTGTGACTATGATGCTTGCCGTATCTTCCGCGACTATCTGGTTCCTCATGCTCTTCTTCTCTACCGGGAAGAAGTTGGGGCTCTTGAAAGGATCGAAGTCGCTCATAAGTATCCTCTTCTGCAGTTCATCCCTGCAGAATATAACATTATGCCTGTGGATCCTCATCGCCCTGTTTATCATACCATCTATGTATATGTGCGTCTTAGGCAACCTGCCGGAATTGAGGTAATCGTCTATGAGCAGAAGTATCTCCTGCCCCCTCCCGACCGCGAAAGTGGGTATTATGACCTTGCCACCCATAGTCAGCGTGTCCTTTATGCTGGCGACCATCTTGTTGACCGTGTCATCACGCTTCGGCAGGACGTCGGTCTTCGCGCCGTACGTGCTCTCCATTATCAGCGTGCCAGCCTTCAACCCTCTCAGCTCTGCACCCTGCAGCAGCTTAGTCTTGGCTAGGTTTATATCCCCAGTATAGACAATAGTCTCCTTGCCGTCGCTGACGCTTATCAAGGCGCTGCCGAGTATATGGCCGGCATTGGCGAACTTTATCGTAAGATCCTTGAACCTGAACTCCTTTCCGTATTCTGCTATCTTCCTGTGCTTTGAGAATGCGCTCATGCCTTCCTTGGTAACTCCTTGCGGCTTTGAGATCTTCAGATAGTCGTTTACTATCACGTCTATGAGTTCTATGCTTGGTTTAGTAGCGTAGAAATCGCCTTTGAAGCCTGCACTGTACATATGCGGCAGATACCCGCAATGGTCCAGATGCGCATGGCTTATGAATATCCCATCTACGCTTTTTATCTCTTCGTCGCTTATCTGCGGGTGCTCTTCCTTTTCACCGAGCTTGACTCCCGCGTCTAGTAGAATTTTTGCTTCTTTACTTTTTACCATGATGCAGCTTCTACCTACTTCTCCAGCACCACCAAAAAAAGAAATTTCCATATTTCTTCACTTTATTTTTTTTAGAATAATACACTTCTTATGATCTGCTACACTTTATTAATGCAGCGCTTTATTGCAAACAGGCACATATGCTTTATTGGACCCAAAGACTGCAAGAATCAGTTGCCACCCTTCCTCTTTATTACTGCTATGTCCTCCAGGTTTATTTCCGGCAGCGGCCTCACCCGCGGCCTCTCTTTCCTTTCATACCTCTGCTTCTTCTCCTTGCTTATGTTAAGTATCCCCCTGAGCTTTGCATAGAATTCGTCCAGCTTTGCGTCGTATTCCTTGATCTTCTTTGCAGTTTCCGCGATTCTTGCCCTGTACTGCTCTATGTCGCCCTTTATGTTAAGCATCTTCCGTTCCATCCTTGCGTACCTCAGCGCTTCGTTGAGCTGAACGTCCGTCTCCTTTATCTTCCTTATCAGCGATTTCTCCTTTTCAAGCGAAGACGCTTCTGTCTCTATTGCAAATTCGTACTTCCTCTTCAGGTACTTAAGCCTGCCAATTTCTCTCTTGTTCTTCTCTATCTCGTCTCTGTGCGGCTCGAGAAGCTTTGAAAGCGCCTGATACTCCTCCTCCTTGTACCTTAGTGACCTCTCCGAGGACTTGAACTCCTTTATGAGGTCTCGCCTTGCCCCCCTAATCTCATCTATCTCCTTTTTCAGGTTTTTCGATTCTGGGTTGCTCGATTCCTCTATTAACTCATTAAGGGTCTTGAAGGGCTTCGCATTGCGGCTTGCATTGCCTTCGACATGCTGCACGGCGGGTTGTGTGACCGCATGCTCGCTTTCCTTTTGGGGCTGTTCTTGCGCAATGTGCGTTGTTTCCTTTCCTTCAATTATGTCCAGTGAATCGCCTTAGTTTGCATGCCAATAAGTAGGGTCTTACCTCAATATCTCTTATTGTGATTGTTGTTTTGAACGTTGCTTATGCTGTTCAGTATAGATTTATAAACATTAAGCAGCTTTTCGGCCGACAGCTCATCTGAGTACTTTTCTGCGGTCTGCCTCATCTCATTATATTTATCCGAATGATTTAAAACCTTTTCTATTTTACTTGCGCAGCTCCTTGCGTTGTTCGGGGAGAATTTCTCGCCGTTCCTGCCGTTTATGATTATCTCCTTCAGGGCTAGGTAGTTCGCCCCTACTACGGGCTTGCCCATGGCCATTGCCTCCAGCGCTACTATGCCCTGCGTCTCGAAGGTAGATGGCAGGCAGAGCAGGTCGCTTGCAGCGTAATAGTATGGGAGCTGCTTGCCGTCTACGAATCCTAGGAATGTCACTATGCCCTCCAGTCCCAGCTCCGCTGCGATCCTCTTATACTGCTCGATCGCTGGCCCGGTACCGCCGAGCACGAATTCTACACCTTTGCCGTTCAGCATCTGGGCCGCTTTGAGCAGCACCTCGACGTTCTTTTCCTTGCTCATCCTCCCGATGTACAGGACCAGCTTGTCCTTCCTGTTTCTGAGAAGCTTTTTCCTAAGCGCGCTGCCGTTTACTTTCCTGGGATCGAATCTCTTTGTATCTATTCCGTTCGGCACCACGTATACGTTCCTTATCCCGTGCTTCTCAAGCATGACCTTTATCGCATTGCTTGGCGCTATCACTGCGTTGCATTTCCCATAGAAGAACCTTGCATAGCTCCATGCATGCTTAAGAAGCAGCTTCTGCATCGTCCTGTTCTTTACCGTGTATTCCTTTATCACTGCCTTGTTCACAAACATTGTATGAAACGAACCGACAAAAGGTATCTTGTTGAGCCTGGCGAGCAGCAGCGCGGCCATGCCCATAAGGAAAGGCGTGTGCGCATGTATTATGTCTATGCTGCGCGGCAGCCTCAAGGAAGCTGCAAACGGGAACAGAGCAAGGTTGTACTGCGGGTATTTCCTCAGCTTTATCCCGCTTGCAATTATTACGTTGCCGTGGTTCTTTGAGATCTGTTTCGTCTTCCTGTCCCCGGCCGCGAAGACGTATACTGTGTCGCCCCTTTTCTCAAGTTCTTTCTTTGAATTGAGTATTGACGTAACGACCCCGTCTACGGCAGGCAAGAATGTATCAGTATAGAAAGCAACTTTAAGTTTTTCCTCCATACCTATCCTGCTGTGCTTTTATGCAGAGTCATTCTGACTTTGCTGCTGAAACTGCTTCTCCGCCCGCAGCCTTTATCTTTTCAGCGGCCTTCTTTGAAAAAGTGTATGCCTTGATGGTTACCTTCCGGCCTATCTCCCCATTGCTCAGCACCTTATAACCTGGCAGCTCTATGCTCTCCGCGCTCTTTCCATCGCGCTCGAGCCTTGCAAGCCTGCGCCCTATCTCCTTGAGCGTTATGTCCTCTCTCTTCTTGCTGCCGAATACGTGGAAGCCGCGCTTTCCAATCAGTTCCGGCGCCTTTGCGGTCAGGTAGGTGAATTTGTGCTTTTTGCCTCCCTTGCCTACGCCTCCCCTGTCTCCTGCCCCTCTCGCGTTCTTTATATTGCCTACTCCCCACCTTCTGCTTCCAAGGTACTTTCTCCCTCTCCTTTCCTTTCTTACTACCATCAGATCATCCTTGCTAGAAGCCCATTTATTTCCTTGCCCATGTAACCGAGAGCGCCATGATCCTTGTAGCTGAACTTGATGTTCCTGTACCCCCTGCTTGGAGGCCTGAGTCTGAATGGGAGATGCTGCTTAAGCTCCGCCATCTTTTCTGGTGACGAATTAAGCGACTCCGCGCTCATCTGGATGCCGTACTTCTTCAGTATTCTGTCCAGTATCTGGCTGTCTATCTCGCCGTAAGCGATGTAGTCGTTAGCCTTGTTTATCATACCGATATACGAATCTGTGGCTTTTACGACCACGCAATTGTTCGGCTTCTTCAGCCTTAGCCTGTCCAGGGTCTCCTGTATATTTCCCCTGACCTTCACTCTGCCCCTCACCCTGACTACGGCGATTAACTTGCTTCGCATGTCGCTCTTCATAACAAAACACTTTAGAAAGTAGCATATATTGTTGGGTCTGCTCTACCGCTTATGCATTGTAAGTTCTGATTTTTATTACTTGCTGGAAGATGTGTAGAGATACTTCTGGAAGATTTATATTACTTACCCCCTTCAGAGGTTGCTCGCAGCGCCGTGTTTCTTCAGTTGTTTGGGCTGGGGGCCTGATGGCCCTGAGTCCTGAGGCTGCTGTGCGTTCTGCCCTGATTGCTGCGTGGACCCCGATTGCTGCTTTCCAGCTGTCTTCGCAAGGTCCACGATGCCTAGAGTGCCGATGGGTGTTGGTATGCTGAAGCCTTTGCTTTCGGTTGGGATGAAAACCATAAGGTTCTTTCCCGCCAGGCTGACCTCGTACATCATGTTCATGGCCCTGAGCTGCATTGCATATACGTCAGACTGGTACTTCTTTGACGCCTCCAGCATCTTGTCTGCCGCAAGCGATTCGCTTTCGGCTAGTATCACGCGCGCCTGCTTCTCCCTGTCCGAAGTAGCGACTTTTGCCATTGCGTTCTGCAGCTCCAGGGGTATTGATACGTCCCTTATCTCTACCGATATGGCATCTATGCCCCAGCTTACTATGCGCTCCTCTATATGCTTCTTTATATCGTCTCCGATTATGTCTCTTCCGGCGAGCATAGTAGAAAGTTCTTCCTTTCCTATTATGTCCCTGAGCGCAGTCTGGGCGGCAAGCTGCACTGAGCTAGTATAGTTCTGAACGGCGAGTATTGACTGCTCCGGATTCTTTACCTGCCAGAACAGTATCGCGTCTACGTCTACAGGAACATTGTCTGTTGTTAGCGTCTTCTCTGCGCTGAAGACTGTGCTTATGACCCTCAGATCTACAGTGACAGGGGTCTTATCGAATATCGGTATGATGAAGTAAAGGCCTGGGCCTATCATTCCCGAATATTTTCCAAGCCTTAGGACGGGCATCCTGTCCCATTCCTTGACAACCCTGAGAGAAAGTGCCAGTACTATCAGGATTATTATGAACGTTATTATGCTTCCCTGCGCGTAGCCGGTAAAGTAAATAGCGGCTGCTCCGAGTATTACTATTATAAACAGATCGATCCCGGCCGCTGCTGAGCCGGCAAATCTTCTAGCGCCAGAACTTTGCACCTCCATTTTACCACTCTTACTAGATTGCTGTCAATACTTAAATAGTTATTGATACTGGCAGTCGTTTTACTGCGCCATAATTCGAGATGTTGGGAAAATTCCGCAAATCCGGTTTGTACAACATATTTTTTATTACTTGATGCTGGTGAATTAATGGCGCCAGTGATAGATATGTACGGACGTGACGTAGAAAGAGTCAAAAGATTAGACAGGCTGCTCGAGAGGCTTGCGTACGCTTCGGTAGGGCTTGACTTCCTTGTTGCGATTGCGACCCTGCTTGTGATGAAGGGATTCAAGTTCTCAATGTCCGTGCTGATAATAAGCGACTACCTTATTTTCGCTGAAGTGATCATAGCCGCTGTGCTTTTCGCTATAATATTCACTATAAGGCACTACCAGAGGATACTTGAGGCGATGGCAGACATAGCGATTAAGGCCAGAATAGGAAGGGGCAGCGGCCAGCGCAGGTCATCTATCAAAAAGTGACTTCTGCCTCGATCTTGCCTGCTGATTCCCGTCTCCTTCCTCACCCAGAAGATAGAGCTTGCCGAACACGCCGTTGTATCCAGGATCTATTCTAATCCTGTTATCCCTCACGTTAGACACAGCTTCCGCGATCTTGTCGCCCGCGGCACTGCCTATCTCGTCTATATTAGCTTCAGAAAGGACGTTGAACTCGGTCCCGAATCTGCTGATGAGGTCATCGTACTTTGCCTTTACCGCTACAGAGTATGCGGCTTTCTTCATCACATACGCTATGATCTCCTCTAGCGGAACCAGATTGATGAAAGGATGCGCACCGCTTGGCTTCCTTCCTGGAGGATTGTCGGCGAGGTCGTTGACCCTGTGCAGCACCCCGATTACTAGTGTTTTTCCACACACGGGGCATATCCTGCTCTTCTCAACATCTGGATTGATTGAAAAGTGGCAATCCCTATGGCCATCGTAGTGGTACTTACCTTCCTCTGGGTAGAACTCAATAGTCTTGCTGAAGCGGCCGCCGTCCTTGTCCTTTATCACGTTTATCACGTCATTGTAGGAAAAGTTTTCACTGAGTTCGAACACGTTCGCCTCACGCCCCATTTTTGCAAGAGAGTGCATGTCGCTGTTTGAAAGGAGCGCATACTTGTCGAGGCTTGAAACACGCCAGTTCATCTTTGGATCGCTGCTTAGGCCTGTTTCCCCCGCGTATATATCCTTTTCCCGATCATCGTACACTTCCTTGAGGGAGCTGTATCCAGCATACTGACCTAGAGCGCCGAAGAAGGGAGTCCACATGTGCGCAGGGTAAACAAACGCCTTGCTGTCAGCTGAAGTAGCTGCATCTACGAGTTCTGCAGGGGACATAGAAAGCATGGGCCTGCCGTCGGACTTCAAGCTTCCCCTTACGCTTATTCTATCTATAAAAGAATCTACTGCATCAAAGCCTGGGAGCATGATGCAATGATGTATGCGTTTTGATGCATTGCCTACATTGTGCGTAGTCGCTATTTCAACGCTCAGCAAGAACCTGACTTTTGAGGTACTGCCCCTGACTTTAAGGACTCCATTGCCAAGTTCCTCGAGTTCACTTTTCAGTTCCGCGAGCCATTCTGGATGTGTGAAGTCCCCAGTTCCAAGCAGGGCAATTCCCTTAGTTAAAGCAGTAGACTCCATAGACCGTATGTTGATACTTGAGCTGCAGGCCATGGCGTATCTGGAATGGACATGCAGGTCTGCGATAACTTTCATTTTATACACCATAGTATATCAATGATGTTTTGGCCATATACGTCTGCGCCACAGCCATAGTAAACCATAGTTTGATGGATCGGCTTTGGTCGTGAAGGGTACATGCTTATCGCTATTAGCCCCGCAATGCATTTCATTCCTTAGCATTTTTCCTCGCATCTTCTACACGCTCCGGGTTACCCCGTTTCTGGGGCATATTTTATTTACGGTGCATTTGCTGCATGCAGGTACAGTACCGCATATCTTTTTGCCATGTGCCTTAAGAACGTATGCGAAGTTGTGCCAATATCTTCTGTCTACTTTGCCCATCAGGTCCTGCTCTATCTTATCTGGATCCTTGTTCAGGCTTAACCCCATCCTATACGACAGCTTTATTACCCATGTATCTACAGGGATCCCAATCACTATACCATATGCGTTTATCAGTATAGTATTGGCAGTCTTCTCGCCAATACCCGGGAGCTCTACAAGTTGATCTTTCTTGTCTGGAACGCGGCCATTATACTTGTCATCTATGATTTTGAACGCGGCAATGATGTTATTGGCCTTGTTTCCGGCGAAACTTACGCGGTTCACATACTTGAGGAGTTCATCGAGATTACTGCCGGCGTAGTCTTTCGCTGTGCGGAACTTTTTGAATAATAATGGTGTTATGGCGTTCACGACCTCGTCCCTAGTCTGTGCAGAAAGGATTGCGGCGGCAAGAAGGTCGACGGAGGTAGAGAAATCCAGATAGTACTTCGCGCCCCTGTACGCCTCTTCTAGAGCGGAAACGAGTTTTCTCGAATTGTCACTTGAAAGCAGCTTCCCCCTCTCCGCACTACCACCAAACACTCATTACCTCCACGTAACATTCACTATAAAAATTATTAAATACGGGATTTCAGAACATGTTACTACTTTACATGAAGGCTTCTGAAAAAAAAGATTACGCAAGAGACATTCTGAGGCTGCTCAAGACACGATACGCAGACGAGATGCAAACCTCTCTGGAACACGCGAATCCGTGGGAACTCCTAGTCGCTACAATGCTCTCTGCGCAATCTCAGGACAAGCAGGTAAACAAGGTAACCGCGAGACTCTTCAAGGCCTACAAAAAGCCGGCGGATTTTGCAAGGCTCGATGGCAGGGAGCTGTACAGATTCGTCAGAAGCCTCGGACTCTACAGGAACAAGGCAAAGAACATAGTCTCGGCTGCCGAAATCATAGAAACGGAGTTCAAGGGTAAGGTACCGAAAACTATGGCAGGGCTTACGAGCCTGCCAGGAGTAGGAAGGAAGACGGCGAACGTGGTCCTGTCGAACGCGTTCGGGATCAACGAAGGCATCGCCATAGACACGCACTGCATAACGGTTTCCAACAGGCTAGGCCTCGCAAGGACAAGGGATCCGGAGAAGATAGAGGCGAAACTGGTAAAGCTGTTTCCAAGGAAAGAGTGGAGCAACGTGTCGCACCTCTTCATAGCCCTCGGGAGGGACACTTGCCAGGCAAAGGCGAAACACTGCGAGAGATGCGTGCTGAAAAGAATGTGTGTATCAAGTACTGTTAAGGGGTAGTCGTTTTGTTGCATAACCTTATCCATTACAATATGAGGAAAATTCAAATATCTAGAGTATTATCATTATACTATGGAGGTACCAGAAAATGTTAGAAAGACTTTTGAGAGGCTTAAGTTAGAGTACCCTTATTATATAGTGCTGGCAGTTATCAATGGCAGATTTTATGTATACAAATCAAAAGCATGGTGGGACAAAAAGGATAAGAAGGTGCGCAGTAAAAAAGAGTATCTTGGAAGAATAATAGAGACAGGAGAATTCATAAAGAGAGTGGTAGTAAAGGCAGTTAACCAGCCTGTTGTCACTTCAGTACCGACATACGATTTCGATAAGATTGATGAAAGCATACTTATGTATTTAAGCATGAATTGCAGGATACCACTGTCTGCATTAGCAAACAAGTTAGGAGTTACGCTACAAACAGTAGAACGCAGGAAGGCAGAACTGGAAGAGAGATACGGGATAAGGTATTTCGCTAGCATAAATTATACTAAACTAGGATTTTCCACGTATTTGACTCTGGTCAAATTCAAAGAGAAGAAGCCCTCTGCTGAAGTGTTAAAAGAGGTGCTTGAAAATGAACCACGGGTACAACTAGCGATGGTTTCTACTGGTGTTTACGATTTTATCCTTTACATACTTGCTGAAGATAATTTTATTATAAGCAATATCATATACAAATTCACAAGTGATGAACGTTTAAAGGACTATGAAGCTGATTGGAATACCACGATAGTTACAGACTCTTATGGTTATGTACCTATAACAGATAGGTTCTTTGACTTATTAGAGAAGAAAGTATGGAAACGTAGCAAAGAGGTGCCTCGCCCTGCTAGTGACAGTCTAATGCGACTTTGTCCAACAAATAGGTGAAAACAGACAGCCTTATGTTTGAGTCTGTTTTTTAAGTCAGTTTGTTGCAAATCTGTTCAGAAT
>JAJYZH010000012.1 GCA_021800135.1 Microcaldota archaeon | reverse complement strand
TGTCCAAATAACGGTTTGATCAGCTGTGAGACGGTGCTTACTAGCGTCTTTTCAGAGGTTTTAGGTATACCCCTGGCTATATATGCCGCGGTATGGTTCGGGGTAGCGTTAGTGATCGAATATTATAAAAACTGGTTGTCGAAGGCGTGGGCTTCCCTGGGAATAGCTGCGCTTGCGTATTCTATTGTTGCAATGTATTTGATAGGTAAGATATGCGTATACTGCTCTACGATAGATGCGCTACTGCTGCTTTATTTCGTTATAGTCTTTTGGCGGGGCGATGCTTAAACCTAGCTTCAGGACAAGGGACCCATTGTTAGGGGACATAAAAGCTAACGCAATTGAACTGAGTATAATAGAGACCCCGGAAATGCAGAGGTTGAGAAGGCTAAAGCAAACAGGGTTCCTTGACATGGTATATCCGGGGGCTACGCATTCGAGGTTCTCTCACTCTCTTGGCACTATGCAGATATCCAAGGAGATTTTCAACAATATTTACGGCAAGGATAACGAAGAGCTGTATCTTGCGGCTTTGCTGCATGATGTAGGGCATGCACCGTTCTCTCATACTTCAGATGAGCTCCTAAAGAAGTATCTTGGTAAAACGCATGAGATCATAGGGGAGGAGAAGATAAGAGAGGGCAGAATAAAGGATATAATAAGCGGGGCGGGACTTTCATTCGCCAGGTTTGTCAAATATTTCAGGGGGGAGGGATTTGGCGAGATATTCGCCGGTACTTTCGGAGCTGACAGGATAGACTACCTGAGCAGGGACGCGTACTATGCAGGTGTAAACTACGGAGTTATAGACCAGCAGAGGCTGAAATACAAGCTAGGCTTTTACAAGGGCAGGCTATCGATATATGATTATGACATAAGCGTTGCCGAGTCGATGCTCATAGCGAGGTATCTAATGTTCTATAACGTGTACAAGCACCATACAGGCCTGATAGTAAGCGGCATGTATAATAAGGCTGCGAGCGCGGCGATAGACAATGGCGAGGTGGATTTCAAAACCGCAAAGGATTATGATGACTTGACATTCATAACAGAACTTTCCAAAACAAAAAGCGCAGGTGAAATTGTTGGCAGGATACTTGAGAGGCGTTTATACAAGAGGGCAGTGTATCTTGATTCTGACTCGGTCAAATCCGATACTGAAAGAGACATAAAGGGCAGATTAGAGAAAGCCGGAGAAAAGGAGTACGTAGTAATCACAGCGAAGATAAAGAAGAGTGGAGATGATGTGAGTGTGATAGACAAGAAGGGTAATTATGTAGGGACACTTTCGGAACTGTCTCCGATAGTAAGATCGTTGAATGAAGTGATAGGAAGGAAAACCATACTGCTCGTGGCGTGCAGCGAGGACAGAGTAGAAAAGGTTAAAAGGATTGCAGAGAAAAGCCTATAGCAGTTCTTTTGCGAATAGACGGGCCCATAGCTCAGCATGGTCAGAGCGGCTGGCTCTTAACCAGTAGGTCGAGGGTTCAAAATAATATCTTGGTAAAGTTATCAGGATTATGAAAGTCCCCCTGGGCCCGCCTTTTTTTCTCAACCGAAAAGGTCCCTCCTTATCTTTGAGTTCTCTGAGAACACCATGTAGGTTATTATGGCGAAGTCGATTATTATTGCCGCGTGCATTATCGTGCAGTAGGTACATATCGCATGCACTACGAAGAATTCCAGGTATATGAGATAGGGTACTATTGCCAGTCCTAGGAACCTCCATGCAAAAAGCAGATTGAACAGCTTCTTTGATATGTCGCGATTTGCGAATATCATGGTTGCTATAAGCGCAAGGTTCACGATAAACCATACTGCCGCAAGAGCTTCGAGTGATATACCGTAGAAGGTCGAATATTGACTTGACAGAACTATGGCGCAGTTCACCTTGGCCCCGAAAAAGGTAGGATTCCCTTGCAGAGTGCAGAGCGGGGGAAGTTTACCGAGTATGCTGAACTCGTAGATTACAGTAAGGGAGGAGGCTAGCCCTATCAGTGACATAATCGTAAGTATGAAGAATTCAGTTTTCGTTGTCCTCATTTGCGCATCTCAGTTGATTAAAGCATTAGCTATATCTTCAAAATAAAAATATGTGAATATGGGTACTATTATTTCGTTTTGTCGTATTTTATCCAGCTTTCATATGTGGCTGCGTCCCTTGCCTTCAATTTGTCCAGCACTTTTTGCCTTATCTCCTGACTTGCCACTATGTCCCTGCCGACAAATTCCTTTTCTGACTCTTGCGCTATCGCCCTTGCAAGCTCCAGTTTACCCCCTGCTTTTACCACAGCTACGACAATCTTCTCCCTTACGAAATCCTCCTCGGCACCGTTCTTCCTTTTGACTTTCATAAAGTCACCAAAAGCTGCACAGATAGACATACAATGGGAAAACTTTTATGCGTATTGTTTCAACGCGATAACATTTTTAAACCCTTGACAGTAATATTACGGCATGGAAGCCATAATACTGTGTGGCGGTTTTGCCACAAGA
The DNA here is from genome assembly GCA_021800135.1 of Microcaldota archaeon. GTDB lineage: Archaea > Micrarchaeota > Micrarchaeia > Micrarchaeales > Micrarchaeaceae > JAKATY01. Next base: position 8,405 of record JAJYZH010000012.1, on the reverse strand, counting down.
TTGGAACCGCTTACTCTATTCATCCCAAAGCCGTTATTGCCGATAGAGGGAAAGCCGATATTGGACCATATAATGGATTCGCTTAGGGGATTGGAGGCAAAGCGCGTTATAATATCAACAAATGAGAAGTTCGAGGATCAGTTTAGATACTGGATGTCGAATAATATTGCCAGGGAATCAGGAACGCCGATGGAACTGGTAGTCGAGCCTACTACGACTAACGCCAATAAATTCGGGGCTATAAAGGGTTTGGACTACCTGATAAAGAAGCTCAGGGTGGATGATGACGTTGCGATAATTGCAGGCGACAACTATTACTCATTCGACCTGAAGGACGCATTTGAAAGCTTCGGGGGAAGGAGAGCCCCGCTGGTGCTGCTACGCGATGTCGGGTCAAAGGAGGATGCAAAAAGGTTCGGGGTAGTTGAATTAGAAGGGCAGAGGGTAGTGCGTTTTGAGGAAAAACCCCAAGAACCGAGGACTACAATGATAAGCACCGGGATATACATGCTTCCAAAAGACACGCTCGGAAAATTCGACGAGTATTTGAGGGGTGGAAATAACCCGGATGCGCCAGGATATTTTCTCAAGTGGCTTGCATCAGAAAATCCGGTCTATGGTTTTGAATGCAAAGGGGAGTGGTTTGATATAGGGACTCTTGACACGTACAGGTCAGTGTTCGAAAGCCATGCAAAAAAGAGATGATCGGGTTTTATGGCCTGGAAACCTGCACTTTGAATTTTTAAGGGTGCTAAAACTATGCTAGAGATGGGGGACATTTCGTTGAGTTTTATATAACCCCAATGGAAGAATGGGCCTGGAGAGATTTGAACTCTCGATCTACGGCTTATAAGACCGGCGCTCTAACCAGGCTGAGCTACAGGCCCAACAGATAGTAATAGTTCTTCACGTATAAGGCTAAAACATTTACGGGAGGGTGTAGTTGTTGTGCACCCACGATGGTTTTTGGACAAGCGGCGGAAGGCTGCCTGTGAAATTGTCCAGTGCGAATATGCGTATCGGGTATGTGCCGTTTACATAGTTTATTCCTATTGCGTTGGACGGGTAAACCTGGGTGAATCCAGGCAGTTGATCTAGGAAGTAGCCCTTGTAGAAGTTTGATGTGTAGAACTGGGATGGGGCGTCTGTTATCGTGCCGTTGGCAGAGTTTGGAGTATATATCATGAGGAACTCTATGTATGGCGCGCCTCCGAGATTGACGACCCCGAGGTAGTTGGAGGCACTGAGGTAGGCGTTGATCTGGCTTCCTGAGGAGTTATAGACCTCTATGAGCGGGCTTGTTGAAGATTTCGGCTTCACGCATACAGTGTGATTCGACAAATTGCTGCCCACTACAAGATAGGATTTGATGTATTGCGACGTTGAATTTGAGATAGTGCAGTAATAGTTCAGGCTTTGGGTGATGTTGGACTGCACCAGCGCGTAATATGGCACCAGGGCGAATTGCGGATCGTGCGCGATTTCGCATGGAGAGGAACCAAGCACATATGGCGTTCCGGTACCTGCCGCCTGTGCCTTTGCGTACGCTTCCGATGTAGCGTTTATGTCTACGCATGCCAGGAAATCAAGCGCCTGCCACTTCTGTACCAACCCGTTCGAGAAGACAACATACTTAGTCTCGTTGGTATTCATCATGTTGGCAAGCTGTAACGGGGTGAAGTTAAGCTGGGGCCCGAGGACGAAGCTGGCCGCGGTGGCGTAGTCTTCAAGCGGCTTTGCGTTGTCCCCCCTAAGCACTGCGTTGCTCCCCCCAAACCAGTTTATCCAGTCGCCGTAGTCCCACCATGCGAGTATCCTTGGGGCGTTGGGCCCTACGTTCTGCCTCATCCAGGCGGCCGCGGTGATCCAGTAAGACGGCACTGTGTTGCATAGCATCCCGTAACCCACGCTGAGTCCGGACGATGCTATGGAGCTGCATGCTGCAGTGGCGCTATGGGCGCCGTAGTATATCATGGCGGAGCCTATAGATGATAGTAAGGATGCGCTCTCGCCGAATATGAATGAGTGGGACAATGCTATGCCCCCGATTAATACCGCAATGAAGAGAAGCGCCGTCCAGTATAACGGTTTATTGTAGTAGTCCTTTTTCCAGAAGATCAGAAGCAGTAGGTATATGATGCCAAGCACAGTAGATACGAAGAACAGGCCTATTGCGTATGCTATCGCGATTGCCGTTTTCTCTTTCTGCGAGAGTTCGTGGATTGACTCGTGGTTCTCTTCAGGCCTCCCGTGCATAATGCTCTTCGCTATGGCTCCGAAGAGAAGGCCTCCTATTACGATACCCAATACGAGCCCTATCCCGCCTAGCGTAAGCCCGAGGATCGCGGCTGCGGGCATGCCTATTGCAAATCCGCCTATGATTGTTGCGGCCGCCACCTTTGTATCAGGCCTGAACCTGTGCTTTATCATGAAGATTATTTCCCCCAGCAGTATCATCATGAGCATAATGTATGCGACGCCGAAGTGCGGAAGGTACTTGACTTCCATCATACCTGCAATCACAAGCGGTATCGCTATCGCCATGTAGAGGATCTCCGTCTTTGCATTCTTGTAAAGTATGCTAAGCTCGAGCAGGAATAAAGCCGCTATTATAACGAACCACAGAAGCAGCGGGGCGCCCAGAATTTGCGGAGAGAGAATCCCAAAGCCGCTGGCGCCGAAGTTGTAGAGGACGCCGCTGGGTTCGAACTCCGCTACTGTCATGAAGAGCGCGCTCGAGGGCGTAGTGAATCTTGCACTCAGACTCAGATAGTCGTGTATCGTGTGCCTCAATGGAGTAGCGACCGCAAAGATAAGCGCAATAACAAGGATGAGGATCAGCCAGGATATCCTTGACCTGCTACCTGCATCCTTAAATATTATTTTCCTTTTAGAAAAGAACGGCAGGCCGTAGTAGAGCAGCGCGGCGAATACAAGGGCCAGGAGCGGTGCCCCAACAGCTAGTGGCAGGCCGAATACCGAAGGTATCCCTCCCCCGTAATTTGCCCCGTAAGGATAATAGAATATCATGAAGAGGGCGATTACGATTATCACTATCGCGTTCATCTTGAAGAAATCCTTGTCGAGTTTGTCCTTCAGGAAGTCTATCGAAGCCTGGACGATTATGAATAATGCGAGCACCCCTATGTCTACAGTATAATAGTGGGCGCCCAAGAAGGTCGAGGCGAACGCTATGCCTGCAAGAATCGCAAACCTTGCGCTCTTCATGTTCTTTATTGCAAGCATGTAAGTAGCGAAGAAGAAGAACAGGGTGAATATGCCCCACGGCTCTACAAGCTGTTCTCCTGCTATGAATGTAGTCACCAGGGTTGGCATTGTGGCAACGAAAGTCGCCCCTATCAGCCCCAGATACGGGTCATACTCGTGGTAAATCAGCATGAATATCGAGAATGCGAGCAGCGCGGCCACTATCGGGGGATAGAAGCTGCCTGCGTAGCTCATGAGGGATGTGCTGAATGACGGGTGGTGGTAGAGAAGCGCATTGGCTAGATCGTACCAGTATGCCGTAAGGTATGGGACAATGGGCTGTATCCTGTGGTTTGTTCCCGCCAGGACTATGGGCCATGCGGACGTGTCATTCAGGTACTGATAGCCCAATGTCAGTATCGAGTGGGCGCTCATCATGTCGAAATAGGGGTCGAACTCGAAGAAAATCGGGGACACCCCGAGATTTGCGATCCTCATGAAGAATGCCAGCAGCATTATGATAAGCAGGGCGCTCCAGACCAGCTTCATGTTATACGTTTTTTCGCTCTTGCGCTCTTCCTTTACTGTTTCCTGCACTGCCTGCTCTTCCGCACGTTCCTCTTTGTGCTTTTTCTTCATCAGGCCGTAATCCTCGAATACCCCTTCCTTGTAGCATAGGGCAAGCCCTATCAGAGTCAGAACCAGGGCGTTTGCATTGAATAAGGTCAGAGAGAACGAGAATGCGTGCACGTAAGGTATGGCGTATGATTCCATCCATGTGAGAGTCGGAGTCGCTATAAGGCCGAATATGAAACCTATTACAATTATCTCGAAGATGTGAAGGTGGGTCCTCTTAAGCAGCGCAAGTGAGAAAAGAATACCTGGTGCAGTGAGCGTTATGAAGGATATCAGTATTACGCCTATTGCACCTAATACACTCATTTACATCCCGGATCCTGATAGATCAGCTGTTGAGTATTCCTTTTGGCACTTCTAACTTTTTAACCGCCCTGTCTGGAAATACTGTTCCTGGAGGTGCGATCCTTACCTTGATCCCTATCGCACCATACTTCGGATAAGCGGCCAGATGCGCCTCGTTTATAAGCGATGTGACCTCTCCCGCCTTGGGCATGTACCCTATGCTCTTTCTCATCGTCTTGTGCTTTGCCCCTTTTGCCGCCAGCTTCCCTGCCAGCACTATCTCCACGCCTATTGCGCCATTCTCTATTATGCTCTTTAGCATCTGCTGCATTATCCTTCTTGGATTCAGATTCCTTTCGAGCTTCTCTGCGATCTCCTTAGCCACGAGCATTGGCTCCAGCATCTTGTTCTTTACCTCAACGACGCTTATCTGCGGGTTGTCAATCTTAAACTTTTCCTTGATTGTGTCGGTCAGCTCGTTTATCGTCCTCCCGCCTGGGCCTATGGCCCTTCCGGGGAACAGGAGATAAAGCGTTATCCTTGTAACTACGGGGGTCTTTTGTATCTCGACCCTGGAGAAGCCAGCTCTTGAAAGCGCGACTTGAAGGTACTTGGATACATTGAGCTTTATCATCGCGTCGTTGATAAATTTGTCTTCTACTGCCAATAAACCACTTTGATCATTTCATTTGCTTGCCGCTGGCACTTCCTTATTCGGGCTTTGACTGTCAACATTATTATTCTTTGGCTTTTCTTTCGCTTCTGCCTGCCGCTTTTCCTGGGCAGGGGGCTTTATAGCCGCAGTGTTGCCTGCCTTGCTGTCTTTCTGCTTTGCAGGCTGTCTTTTCGCCTTCACGGGCTGCGCCTTCTCGATCAGCTTTGCGTCTTCCTTGTCATGCCTGTTTATTATGCGCTTTACCCTCTCGTTGGGCTTGTATTCAGTATCAGACGCCAGGCCTATCTCCACCCTTGCGTACTCCAGATTGCTCCTCCTTGCAGGGGAGTAACCGTAGGTATGGCCCGTTATTCCTGTGCCAAGGTAAAGGACGCCTTTTGCAGGCCCCCTTTTGAGTATCTGCTTCTTGTTTGCGGCTGCATGTATGACTATCATCTCTTCGTTCATGTAGCCTTTGTTCTTTGCATTCGCCATCGCGTTTATCAGGACGCGCCTTATGACTTTCGCCGCCTTTATCGGATACCTTCCTTTTTTGCCCCCCAGTTCATGCCTTGAGCCGAATCCGGTGTTGTTTCTCCTGTAGTACACGGCTTTCTCTCCTGAAGCAATTGACTCCAGCTCTGCAAGGGCGCTGACAGCCCTCCTGTACCTTATGGAATCGCATACGGCTCCAAGATCCTTATAGCTGGCGTCGATGCTTTCCATAAGGGCGAATGCTGTGCCGTTTCTGTTACCGTTATACGAATAATTCTGCATATATCATCACTTCTGCGCCAGGAACTTGCTTCCCCTTGTTGCCCTGATTCCCGGGGCGCTGTGCTGTACGCGCTTTGTAGTGTAAACGAACTCGCCCAGTCTTCGCCCTATCATGTTTGGAGCAATCACAAGCTGGATGAATTCCTTTCCGTTGTAAACCTCGAATTTCATGTTTATCCATGAAGGGAGTATTACGGCTTCCCTGGTCTGAGTCTTTATCGGCTTGTCGATCCCGCCCTTCTTGTACCTTTCAACCTTCTCGTTGAGGCTCCTGTACTGCAGCGAGTTCTTCTTCAGGTACCTCCTCGCCCTTGCCTTTATCAGCTTGGTGAAGTCCTGCATGTTAATGCCTTCCACTTCGCTTGCTGTCTTGCCCCTGAATACTACTCGTTCCGGCATATAATCATCTCTTCTTCCTTCCTACGCGCCTTGCGGCTATGTTTCCTACCTTCCTTCCAGGCGGAGCGTTCCTAGAGGTCATGCTGCTCCTTCCCTTATGGTGCTGCTTGCCTCCGAAAGGATGGTCAACTGCATTCATATGGACTCCCCTGTTTCTTGGCCATATTCTGTTCCTTGGCTTCATTATATAGAAGCTCTTCCCCGCCTTTACAAGTGGCTGCTCTGTTATTCCGCCGCCTGCCACCACGCCAAGTTGCGCCATGCATTCATCGCTGAGCGTTATGGTATTCTTCGAAGGCAGCACGATGGTTGTCATTCCGCTTATGTGCGCGGATATGTAAGCTGCTTCACCTGCAGATTTCACATACTTGCCTCCGTCCCCGGGCAGCTTCTCTACATTGTATATCGCCATTCCTTCGGGCACATCCCTAAGCCTCATTACGCTCCCAAGCATGTATGACGGCGCAGCTCCAACATGTATCTTGTCGCCTATTTTTATGCCTTCAGGAGCCAGCATGTCGCCCTTTGAGAAGTCGTCGTAAAGTATTTCCATTATCGGCGCGTTGTGGCCCGTGTGGTTGAATATTCCCACCACTTCGCCGAACTTGTCAGCCTTGGTCACATTGCCATAGCTGACCTCAACGTCGAACGTATGGGGCAGCTTCCTGTATGCTATTGAGCCTTTGCCCCTCCTTTGCTGCCTTAATTTCTTTCCCATGCTTCACACTTCTTCATACAAGCTTGAGCTTCACTGCGATATCGCTTGCCTTGAAATCCTTGGCGAGCTTAATCACGGCCTTCTTCCTGTTCTGAAACGTATTCATTACGCGCACTCCGTCTACTTTCACTCCGAAGAGCTTTTCGAACTCCCCTTTTATGGCTTCTTTTGTTGCTGAAAGCGCCACTATGTATTCTATCTCGTTGTTCCTGTCGATCTTGCTTATTGCTTTTTCGGTCCCTATAGGATACATAAGCACTCCCATTGTTTTCACCTTCTGAGAGGAGGCTTCGCCCTCTCTATTGCGCCGTCAAGCTTCTTGAACGCCGATTCGCTGATTATCGCGAGCCTTCCAGGGACTCCTCCCGGGGCGAGCATTTCGACCTTAATCGAGTTTACCCCGCACGCGTCAGCGCCTGCTATGTTCCTGGACGCCTTTACCGCAGGAACCGTGTCGCTGCTCATTATGAATACCGCTGATTTCTTATACTTCCTTGTGCTACTCCTTCTTCCGGCCTTGACCCTCTTGGCGCCCTTGCATGAATCCAGGTAGTCGGTAACGCCTATGCTCTTCATCACGTTTACCAGTTCTTTTGTCTTCGTTATCTTCTCTATATCGTCTGATATTATTATCGGCAGTGCCAGCTTCTTTGAGAAGGTATAATGCAGGTATTCTGAGTTGGCTGTCGCGGCTAGAGCGCTCCTCATCGCCTTCTGATACTCCCTCTTGTTCATGTTCTCGATGAGCGTCTTCTCTATCATATGCGGATGCGCCCTCCTCCCCTTAACTGCGGAAGGTATTCTCCTTACCTTACCCTGCACCCCGCCACCGAGCTTTTCCCTGGGCCTTATCGCCCTGCCTATGTGCCTTCCGGTCCTATATGTGCCGTAAGCGCCGTAATATGCTGCCGTAGTCTGTATTCCGGCCATGACTGAATGGCCCTGGGGCTGGAGCTGCGCCGATCTCTCGGAGAGCACAGCGCGCCTTATCAGGTCGGGCCGTACGCCTTCTGAGAACGCCTCCGGGGCTGCTATGCTTTCTTTGACGTTTCCATCTATTTTCAAAACGTTAATCTGCATGATTGTCACTTCGATATGTATGTGATCTTAGGTTCCTTCGGGGTGCTGTTTATATACGAGAGCGATTGCCTTACCCTTACCATCCTCTTCGCAGGTCCAGGAACCGATCCGTCTATGATGAGATAGTCCCCTCTGACAACGCCGTAGTTCTTGAACCCGCCATTTACATTTATGGAGTCTGTATCTTCCTTTGCCCCTATCTTGAGCAGCCTCTTGTTATGGTCGAACCTGTAATGGTAGCCCATTTGCCCTGCCCTCGGGACGGTGTAAAGCACCTCCGCTAGGCCCATCGGTCCGAGAGTTCCCACATGCCTTGACTTTCCTGTCGCCTTGTGAAGGTTCCTTGATATTCCGAAACGCTTGACTGGGCCCTGCCAGCCCTTTCCCTTTGATACTGCAAAAACGTCTACGTACTGGCCGTTCTTGAACACGCTTCCTGGCTTGAGTTCCTGCCCAAGCACCTTGACTGCGAATTCTAGCTTCTCCTTCACACCTTTCCCGCTCAACCTGGCCTCATACCTGCTGGGATGGTTCTGGACATGCGAGGTCTCGCCCGGATATACCGCGATCAGCAGCGATATGTCGCTTATCTTCTGGTCAGACTTCAGCGATTCGAGTTTGTCTTCTGTCGCCTTCACATTCTTTATC
>JAJYZH010000001.1 GCA_021800135.1 Microcaldota archaeon | reverse complement strand
AAGGTTCCTTGTATCTACTAGGTAACTAGCTTACAGTCCGTTGGGATGCTAGCCCTCGTAAGCCGTAGGCGCACGGGCTGGCGTAGTTTAAGGATTGTAGGTGTTCCTTGGAAAAGATTTAAACCTTCGGTTCTCATATAACTTATGAATACGGGAAACAAGAGGATTATTTGGGGATGAGCGAAGAAGATATAGAAGCTTCTAGGAAAAGGATTGGTATATCTACAAAGGAGAAAAATGTAGACGCTCAAGAATGCTCAGCTAATCAATGCTTTAAGCCAGCTTCTAGCATATGCAAATATTGCAAACATAACTATTGCACAACACATACTAAACCAATTATTTCGATGAGCTTGCACCAAAAACTATCATTGGATAGGAGCGATTATGAAAAATATAAAAAATATAATGATGATTGGAATAGAAAAGACGGACATCCGTGCGCCGCATATACAGAATTTTGGAATGAAGAACACATCAAAAAATCTAAACAAAATTACGAAAATACCAATCGAGCATACGATATTCTATTTGGAAAAAATAGCTCTGGAAGAACATATCAAAAGCCATCCAAACATTATACGGTATCAAATTCAAGCGCAGAAACTTACAGTTATACAAACCAATATAACTCAAATAGAACAACAAAGCCTTCTAAATTAGAGAATATTTACGACATCTCTCTGATAAAGTTTTCTATCGTTTTTGCGATAATACTATGTGTAATCGCCACGCTTTCTATAGGTCTACTAATAATCAGCGGATTTAACAAATTAAGCTTAGGACTGATCGAATCCTATGCCTTCTTGTCAGATTTCATCGTTATTGTTGTAATATCGCTTTTCTATAGTAAGATTGTTTATAGAAGGATAAGGTATTGGGCTGTTTTATGTATTGCAATAATAAATTCTACGTTGCTGCTATACATAGTAAATTTTTCGAGAATTTTAAGTATATTCAATTTCATGGAAATCTTTGCAATAATATTTGCGTCTACTTATGTTGGTAATCTTATAGGCAAATGGTTATCTGGCAGAGCTTATACAAAAATACAAAAGATTGTGATCTATTCTGTAAAAATACTTTTGGTGGTTTTTGTAATTTTTGTCTTAGGCAATCTAAGTTTACATTTTTCATCTATAATTCAAAATGTAAATCAATCAAGCTCAACTAATCCGAATTCATCAAACTTCAATAACACATTAGTAAATAATATACCAAATGTTATTGGTCAAATAAGCAATAGTATAAATTCGTTGAACTTACTACCACCACAAATTAATGATACCTGGGCAACTGAGTTCTTTGAAAATGTTAGCAGAGAACGTGGCAGCCAATATAACTATTGCCCGGTTTTAAGCACATTTGCAAAAACTAGATTTAACACTATGGTTACTGATTATGGGATCAGCCATTATGGATATGCACAAGATTTCAATAGTTACTGGCCTGACGGATATACTTATGGGGATGAAATATACACCGCATTTGGAGAAGAAGTATTCTATCCAAGTGGTTCAACCTCAAATAATTATACTACTCAAATTATGGAAACGGCACCTGGACATTGGCAAGAATTAATTGATACAAATCTTACATATTACGGTTATTATATTGCAAATGGCCCTACTTATGTGATTTTAGGGCCTGGGGGTGGATATGGCGCGGAGTGCCCAGTAACAGAAATCCCAGGGCCGAATATAAACATACAACAGTATTTTGCACAATATGGTTGCAGCGTGGAAACATCAAATGAAACTTGGTTTGTAATTGAACTGGCAGCAGTCTGTCCTCAAAGCTATCAGAACTCTGCGGTGTCGAATTAAGGATAGTTCAGATTTTCTGGAAATCTGAACCGTGTCCGCTTATATATCCTGCTAGGCCAATAGCTATGGTTCAGATGAATCTGCTCGGGCTTAGAATTATGTTTGTTTTTGGTGTGAAATATGGCTAGAAATATAGGCGTGAAACAGCTAGAAGACACTCTCAAACCCCTAGCGAGTTCGAGAGTTCGAATCCCTCCCCCTGCAAATCCAATCCAAGCAAACCCAAACAGCAAACGAAGGACAGTGTGCTTTATGCGCGTTGTGATTTACGCGGATTACAAAACATGCAATTAAATGCCTGAGCGGGCGTCAATAAGGGGCAAAAAGCACCGAAGCAAAAAGGTTAAATAAGGTATTGTTCTATATAAGGTTCATCTGCGATTTTTGCGTGTGAACATGGAAGTATATGACGTTATAGTGGCAGGAGCAGGCATGTCAGGTTTGCCTGCCGCAGCGATGGCAGCCAAGAATGGTATGAAGGTGCTCATGCTCGACAGGAACGACAAGGAGAACGTAGGCAGGAAGACGAACTGGGGCTGGGTATGCGGTGATGCGGTGGCAGAATCGCACCTTGACTTTATAAATAAGAACCTCGGGACAAAATTCTCATATCCTGAGCTCGATCTTAGGGTTGAGGGCGTATACGCTATATCTCCTGACTTCAAATCAAAGATACTTTTCGACGAAGGCGCAGGGTATATACTCAACAGGCCCCTTTTCGAGGGAAAGTTGCTTGAAACAGCCCTTAAGAATGGAGTCGAATACATGCCTAAGTTCGAGGTGGAAAGGCCGCTGGTCGAGAATAATTTCGTGACGGGGATAGCCGGCAAGAATGAAAGCGTGGAGCACAAGGAATTCAAGGCAAAGGTTGTAATAGACGCCTTGGGCATATCAACTACCTTGAGAAGGCTGTTGCCTAACAACGAATATGTGGAAAAGATGGTCGACATAAACGACCTGGAGCTCACCGGGAGGTTCCTGTACGAATTTGATTTGGATCATGAAGACCCGCTTTACTTCAATAGGGAGTATGCCCTAATTCACCTAAACCAGAACATATCCCCTGGTGGATACGGCTGGGTCTTCCCGAAGAAGGGAAACAGGGCAAATGTAGGCATAGGGGTCCAGAAGAAGAGCCTCGAGATAAGGAACAAGAAATTCAACAAAAAAGATACGCTTCAAACACTGATGAAAGAATATGCAGTGACTAATCCCGTGTTCAAAAACCTCAGGTTATTCACAGAAGGGCCTAACGGGGGCGAGGGCTATTGGTCGGTAGCAGTGCGCCATCAGATGGAGGCGCTTACCTTCAATGGCTATCTGGGTGCCGGAGATAGCATGGCGATGCCAAATCCCATAAGCGCAGGAGGCATAGGCCCTGCCCTAACCGCCGGAGTCCTTGCCGGAATAAACGCTGCAGAATCCATAAACAAAGGGGACTTTAGCGTAAAGGGCTTATGGAAGTATAATGTGGACTTTAACGAGCACTACGGTAAGAAGAGCGCAAGCCTTGAGGTATTCCGCGTATACTTGCAGTCTCTTAACAATGACCTTATAAATTACGGCATGAAGATGTTCCTCACTGCGCAGGAGGCTAAGCAGCTTAGTTACGGACTTGTACCAGAACTGAACCTCTCTACAAAGTTCAAGATGGTACTGCAAGGCGCCTCTAATATAAACACTTTTAAGAACCTGCTCTATGTGGTAGGCAAGATGAAGGAGATAAACGCCATCTACGAGAAGTACCCCACGGATCCAAAGGATTTCATCGCGTGGAAGGGCAGGATAGGGGAGGAAGTCAAGGAGTTCAAAGAGAAGTTCAAACCAAATCCGGTATGACGCTATTCCAGATGATAGAATGCAGGGAAAAGAAGAATACACAAAATACGAAAAGGCAAGGATAATAGGGGCCCGGGCGCTTCAGCTTGCATATGGTGCTCCGCCGTTGATAGAGGTTCCGGATGGAGTGATAAGCCCGCTTAATCTGGCCGAAGTGGAATTCGAAAGGGGAGTGATTCCAATAACAATAATCAGGAACGAATGAATCCACTGCCCCTGATGGAAGCCAGAGTCCCTACCCTGTCTCCATTAAGCAGATATACCTCTGCTTTAGTGTACTCGAATATGCCATTCCTAAGCAACGGATTCAGGTTATCCTTCTTAGAAAACTGCTCCACTCCTGTGCCGATTATGAGCTCGTTGAATGCAGGCATGGATATCAGCCTGGAATTTTTTTTGTATCTATCATAATACTTGCCTGCATTCTTTGACACTTTTGAAATCATCCACGCCTTATACCTGTAAACTGTTCCCTTAATGTCCTTTATGCTTACGCTCACGTGGTTGTGGGCGGTTATTATGTAATCGCACACCATTGCCCTCTCATCGGGAAACGCATTGCCATGCAGCAGCGCATACTTGCCCAATATAATCTCCTTCTCACGCGGCAGCGTTATCATCTCGCCGAGATGTGCATCATGGTTCCCCTCGGCTATCCTTATATCGACTCCATCAAGCAACCTAAAAAACGATTTGATGGATTTTGCCTCATAAGAATCCGAATATAAAATGCTGTCCTTCACATCGCCCAGTATTATAAGTGTGCCGGCATTAAATTCCTCCATTAGCAGCCTTATCCTCTCTGCCATCTTCTCAGCGAGTCCATATACGTGGACCCCCTTCTCCCTGAGTTTGGCTTCAAGCCCTATGTGCAGGTCCCCTACTACGAGATATCTCCGCCCTCCCTCTTCTATGACCAATGCCGGCTCACCGAATACGAACATAAGCTCCTCTTTCTTATCTTTCATAAGCGCACCAGGCAACAGCCAATCCTCCAATTTATTATATACTTTTTTCATGATAAGGTAGTTAATACTTCAATCTCTATGATACGCATGGCGGGGTTTTCACCTACAATAGGCAGGATAGCAGGGATAGAGATAGAGCTCCACTGGTCATTTCTGCTTCTTCTGCTTTTTGTTTTGATACTCAGCCTATATACCTTCGTACTTTTCGTCATACTATTCATATGCGTACTGCTCCACGAGCTCTCCCATTCGATTACATCACAGCACTATAAGATAAAGGTAAAAAAGATAGTGCTGCTCCCTATCGGAGGCATATCTGTGATGGACCTTGATACAGTAAAGCCGAATCAAGAATTCAACATAGCGTTGGCAGGCCCAATCGCAAGCTTCGTAATAGGGGCGGCGTTCCTGCTGCTCATACCCTTCTCGCCATTGGGCATGATAAGGCAGACTGTAGTGTTTACCGCAGAAATAAATCTTCTGCTCGGAGTATTCAACATAATGCCGGGATTCCCTCTAGACGGGGGCAGGGTGTTCAGGGCGTATCTGGAAAGGAAACGCCAATACCTGGAGGCAACAAAGATCACAGTAAAGGTCAGCAACATAGTCCTGGCGCTTTTCGTAATAGGGACAATAATATTTGCAATATACGCGACCGGATACAGCCTGGTAAGCAGGGAGTTCCTGGTGTTCTATGATATCTTCATTGTCATGTTCCTCTACTCGGGTTCGCAGGCAGAGCTCCAATCGGCATACGTTAAGACTTATGCTTCAGACCTTCGCGTAAAGGATGCGCTGAGCCGCAACTTCCTCCTAGTGGACAAAAACTCGAGACTGCCCGCAATCTACAAGAAAATACTGAAATCACGCACTAGCATCTTGCTGTTCAGGGACGGCCCTGCAGTAAAGATCGTAAGGCTTCCCCAAAAACTGCCATTTATGCATGACGCAAAAACAAAGGAGCTTATGTCACGTCCCATTTCACAGTTTGGCACTAAAATCGCCGTAATAAAATACAGGGAAAAGCTAGTCAAGGCATTGGAAAATATGCAGCAGGAGAACTCAAGCATAGCAGCAGTAACAGATGGCAAAAGGATAATCGGAGTCATACTCTCGCAACATGCCGATTCAATAATAGCACTGCATATATCAAGGAAGAAGGGGGCGAATAACGCGATGTGAGGGTAGAAGAAACAAATAAAAGAGTTTCAGGGAATAACTATTTACAGCTAAAGCGACCAGGTAAGCAGTATGCTATATCTAGACAGGGTGTCTCTTCATAACTTCAAGTCATTTCGCAGCGCTACCATACGCTTCAGCAAAGGCTTCAATTGTATAGTGGGACCCAACGGATCAGGCAAGTCAAACATATGCGACTCACTGCTTTTTGCGTTCGGGGAAAACTCGCTGAAAAGAATAAGGGTAACGAATTCCACCCAGCTTATAAACGACGCAGCCAAGCCGAATCCCGAAGACGGTATAAAAAGGGCCTGGGTTTCCATAAAAATGTCCGGGGACAAGGATCTGGATATAGTCAGACATGTGAAATCAAACAACAAAGTAGGCTATAGGCTCAACGGGAAGCATGCGACCAGGCAGGAGGTCATAGACGTGCTTAGGGCCAACAGGGGCGGAATAGAGATAACCAATACGATAACCCAGGGAGAGATAATCAGGATGCTGAATCTTAACGCAAAGGAAAGGCGCGAGCTCATAGACGTGGCTGCTGGGATAAGAGAATTCGACGAGAAGAAGGAAGCATCAATGAAAGAGCTAGAGAAGGTAGAGGAGAAGATAAGTGGGGCAAAGATAATGCTGGACGAACGCATGGGATTCCTAAACGAACTGGAGAAAGAAAAGACCGACGCAGAGAAATACCTAGAAATGACATCTACGCTGAAGAGGGTAAACTTTACCTCCCTGAAACTCAGGGAACAGCAACTTTCCGATGATCTCACAAAGTCCTCAGGGTTGCGCGACGAGAGTAAAAGGAAAAAGAATGAATCAGAGGAGAGCATAGCGAAGGCCGAGTCAGAGATATCGCGGCTAGCGTCTGAGAAGGAAAAGAGGAGCGCAGAACTAAACAAACGTTCAATCGAGATAAACTCGACCAACCATGTGATAGAAGAGCTATCGAAAGAGATTGCAGTGAAGGAAGAAAGGGGCAAATCACTTGAGAACACGATTTTAACCAATACCGAAATTCAGCGTAAGGCCAAAGACGAAGAAGCAGAACTAAAGGCGAGAACAGAAGCGAATGAAAAGGAACTAACGGCATTCAAGAAGGAGATGGGACCAAAGCTGAAAGAGCTGGCTGAAAGCGAGGTATGGTCCGAGTCAGAAGATGGAAATGCAGATATAACTACCGAATACAATGGAGTCCGCGGCGAAATAGAGGAGCTGTCCAACGAGATCGAGGCCGCCATATCTGAGCTAAGCAGGGCCAATGCAGCGGCAGAGTCGCTCGGGGAGAAGCTGATCGTGCTTAACAAGGAAATAGAAACGGTTTCAGAAGACCATTCATCGATAGAATCCGAAATATTGAAAAACAGAGGCGGAATAGAATCGCTAAGTCTGGAGATAAAAAAGAAACGCCTGCTGCTGAAGGAACTGGAGTCCAGTTCAAGCACGTCCGCATCAAAAGCAGGACAGCTTGACCTCGAAATACTGCACTCGAAAGAAAGCATTTCAATGGCAGGCTCATCCGATAAGACTCTCTCACTGTTGAAGAAGTCCATGGGCGCGGGTTTCTACGGCAGGGTCAAGGATCTGTGCGAGTATGACGATAAGAATGCAAACGCCATTTATGCAGCGTCTCAGAACCGCATAAACTATTTTGTTGTAGGCTCAATAGAGGATGCAAACAAAGCTATAGAACTCCTGAAGGCCAATGGTGCAGAGAGGGCCTCGTTTATACCCCTCAACGAGATACTTACAGGTTCCCGCGCAAAGATCGCATCGCTCAAACCAGTGATAGACCTTGTCAAATACGACAGGAAATTCAGCGCCGCGATAGAGTATGTCTTTTCGAACACCTATCTGGTCGAAAGCGTCCTAAAGGCGAAGGAGGCGGGGATAGGCAAAGCGAGGTTTGTGACGCTCGATGGGGAACTCATTGAACCCTCAGGTGTAGTAACTGGTGGGACCATAAGGAAACAACCCTCTCTTTCAGCTCTTACCTCTAAGCTGCACGCTTTGCAGGAAGAGCGGTCTGCACTGTCTAACGAGATAGAAAAGCGTGAACGCGAGATGGATGCATTGAGAAAGGAGATTGCAGGTTATGATGTCCAGCTGATTTCCAAAACCTCGGAAGTAAGCAGAGGCAAAGAGGAATCAGACAAGCGGGTAGCAAGGCTGTCATCGCTCAAGGACGAAAAGGCGAAGAGGGATGAAGACATGCGGAGGCTGAGGGAAGTGGTTGTCTCGCTAAAAGAGAAGGCCGATGCACTTAACACCAAAAAAGTCGGGCTCAAAGCCGAAGAATTGAGATTATATTCGATCATATCCGGTAGGCTCTCAGAATCAGGGTCAAGGAAGGCAAACAAGGAGAAGGTTGAGCGGGCAAAGAAGCTAAGGGGAGAGATTGAGCAGATGAAGATGGCAACAGCTTCCAAGGAGAAGGAAAACGAGATGATGCGCGGGAGGATTCTGGCCTTATCTAAGGAAATCGCCTCGGCTGCAGACGAGATACGCGCTGCCAGGGAGGAGAACGCGCAGTTGAATCTTGAAATAGGGGGGCTGTCAGCAAAGAGAAAGGAGATGGAGAATGCAATAAAAGGCCACGACTCTGAGTCAGCATCACTATACAAGCAGATCTCCCAATATGACGAGAAGATATCAAAGCTGAGTTTCGAAAAAGGGAAGTTTGAAAGCGAGCTTTCAAAGGCGAAGGATAAGGTGCAGGAATATGAGATGGCAATAGCGCAGGCGCAGACGAGGTTGGGGGACATAAAGGCCGAACTAATGTCTTACCACGACGTGCAAGTCCTGGACATATCCTCGCTGAAGACACTTGAAGAGAAGGCCGCCGTGCTGAAGAACGAGATTGAAGTGCTCGGCCCTGTAAATCTCAAGGCCCCCGAGATGTACTCCGAAAGGAAGAAGATGGTAGAGGAAGCAACACAGAAGCTGTCTACGCTGGAGAACGAAAAGAATTCGATAATAGCCATAATAGACGAAGTAGAAAGGAAGAAGCTCAATATATTCAACGAGACGCTTGCCAAGGTAAATACAAACTTCTCAAGGCTGTATTCCAGTGTCTTCGAAGGGACCGCCACGCTGGGGCTGTCAGACCCAAGCGACCCATTCAATTCTGGGCTGATAATAAACCTCCCCGCAAAAGGGAAGACAAGGGCAAATCTGGAAAGCAAATCAGGAGGCGAGAAATCCCTCATCTCCCTAATGCTCCTGTTTTCGATACAGCTGATGAACCCGATGTCATTCTACATTTTCGACGAGATAGATTCGGCCCTCGACGAGGAGAATTCAATCAAGCTTTCGAAACTGACAAAGGAGCTCAGCAAGAACTCGCAGTTCATAGTGGTGAGCCACAACAACGCGCTCATACAGGCCGCCGATACCGCGATAGGCGTGATGAGACAGGAAGGTGAATCCCGCGTTGTAGGGCTGCAGATAGAGACACAACCCATAACCGGCATTAACGGGCAGGGTGGTAACTGATGGCCTCTACAGCCGTAAGACGTAGGGTGCGCGGCTCTTTACAAGCACAAAAGCCTGCCGCCAAACAAGCCTCAAAGTCCAAGGCGAAGGGGATAAACACCATACCCCTATACATACTCATTGTGGCATTCTTTGCGCTTTATATCCTCTTCCAAAGGACGCCCGTGCTCTCGGCTGTTTTTGGGATCGTTGTTTTCCTTATGATAATCGCGGTAATAGTTATAGAAGTTTTGGGGAGCCTGCATGAGGAAGGAGGGAAGAAAAGCGCGATAGAGCTGGTCGCGGCAATAGTGATAGTGATAATCTTCTGGCTATCACTGCAGGCGCTGCTAAGCACACCGGAGCCGATAAATGTTGTGCCCACATGCAGCATGCTCCCCGTCCTGCACCGCGGAGACCTCATAGCGATACATGGGATCAGCAACGCGACAAAGATTAACGCTCCGATAGTCAATGTGAATCAGGCAGTATGGAATAGGACCATCGGCAACTTCAGCAGTGATTTCATGTTCTGCGTAGCATACAATCAAAGCGACCCCGCATCCGCAAGCGTGCAATACCACCCAGGGGACAGCCTTGCCCTGTACAAATCAAACCTCGGGGGAGGGGAGCTGGTGCAGCAGTCCTCTCAGACCGGACTTATACAGTACTCATGCGGGATCTCAGACGTAAGGCTCAGCAGCGGCAGTACAATACAGGAAGCCTATACGAAATCCATAACTATAGGGAATACTACAATAAACGGCGACAAGAACAATTCAATAGTAGTATACAAAACCCTTCCCGAAGACATATTCTACGAGGAAGGAGACAACTATATAGTCCACAGGGTATATGCTATTATCCATTCCGGAAGCAACTACTATGTGCTTACAAAGGGGGACAACAACCCTGGCCTTGATATACAGTACGGCAACTATCCAATACTAGTCAACTCTACAGAGAACTACATAGAAGGCAAGGTTATCGCAGTAATCCCGTATATAGGCTACCTGCGCCTGATATTCAGCAGGCAGATAAGCGCGCCTGCGGGGTGCAACTCCACGATGGTAAACTGACGCTTCCGCAAATTCAAAATAAATATATATGTTTCTATCCTTAAAAGAAGAGTAGTCCTTATAATTTCTGCAAGTTAATCATTCTTGTATTACTGCCTTCTGTGGTTTTATGGCGGACCTAGCAAGAGATATACGTTTAGCTGTAGACAGCGGCGAGGTAGCCATAGGAGCGGAAAGTGTAATATCCTCAATAAAGGGCAGCACTTCGAAGCTCGTCATACTTGCGTCGCTAGGGAAGAAGGAGCTTTACGACGATATAACACATCTGGCGAAACTGTCCGAAGTAAAGATTATGCTATTCAGCGGCAATTCGATGGACCTTGGGACTGTCTGCGGAAAGCCATTCTCGGTTTCGGCGCTGTCTATAATAAAGCCTGGCAATTCGAACATACTTACTGCGGACTACTCGAAAGCAGAGGAGGAAAATGGACCAGAAGACGGCAAAGAGGATAATTCAAGCGAGGAAACCGAAACGGCAGAGGCCGAGAATGCAGATGCGTGATTAAAATGGGAAATGGAGAATTCGCCGCTAGGAAACTTTTGAAGCAGAGGAGACACCAGGCAATGCTCAAGAAATGGCTAAAGAGGAAGAAGTTGAAGCTGAAGCAGAAGTACGACCCTGTAGGTGTAGTCCCGAGGGCCAAGGCGCTCGTTCTCCAGAAGTTTATGCTGCAGCAGAAGCAGCCCAACTCCGGGCTCATAAAATGCGTAAGGGTACAGCTCATAAAGAACAGCAAGATAGTCGGGGCTTTCGTACCGCGTGACGGATCGATAAACTTCATAGACGAGCACGACGAAGTGACGATAGAAGGACTCGGGGGTTCGCAGAGGGGGCAGATGGGGGCTATCCCGGGAGTGCGTTTCAAAGTTGTCGAAGTAAACGGCACAAGCCTTGAAGAGATAAGAACAGGTAGAAAGGAGAAGCCAAAGAGATAGTGAATTTATGGCAGCCGAATCTAACAGTCTTGCAATTAAGGATCACGGATCCGCAGAGCTAGCACAGCAGCCGGCAGAGGCACCGAAAGTGCCCCAGACCGAGGCCGAGCCGAAAAGGAGGAGAAGCGTGCCAAGGCAGAAGGAAGAGCGATCTTCAGAGCTCGGCCTAGTGGAAATAAAACTATTCGGCAAATACGGATATGATGTAACAGTCTCAGATCCGAGCCTGAAGAACTACATAAACCTTAAGCCGCTCGAGTATCCGAATAGTTTCAGGAGGGGCAGCAACAAGGACCTGTCAAAACGCGGCATAAACGTAGTAGAAAGGCTGGAGAATTACCTTATGAGGGGCGGCACAGGAAAGAAGATCGGGAGCCACGTAATCAGGACGAAAGGCCGCCTCCAGGGCAAAAAGATAAAGGTAATGCACATAATAGAAGGGGCGTTTGAGAAGATAGCCGCGAGGACAAAGGAGAATCCATTGCAAGTGCTTGTCCGGGCTATAGAGAACAGCGCACCAATAGAAGACACGACAAGGGTCAGATACGGAGGTGTTGTCGCGAACGTGACGGTAGACATAAGCGCGAGCAAAAGGCTTGACATAGCGCTCAGGAACCTCGCATACGCTACCGTGATCGGGGCATTCCACAAGAGAAAAAGCATACTGGACGCGCTCGCCGACGAGGTCCTCATGGCGGCAAACAACGATATAAACAGTTACGCAATAAAGAGGAAGAATGAGATAGAACGCATGGCTAGAAGCGCAAGGTAGCGGTGCTAATTATGGTCAGAAAGGAATTCATGGTAGGGGAGATATCAAAGCTAATGAAGAATCACGACAGCATAAGGAATATAGCGATAATAGCGCACGTGCACCATGGGAAGACTACGCTTACGGATTCGCTTCTGGCAAGGGCAGGACTCATATCTAAGGTCGTCGCAGGGGAAGCCCTATATACAAACTACGAGGAGATAGAGAAGGCAAGGCGCCTTACAATAAAGTCGGCAGACATATCCCTCGGTTTTGAGTACAAAGACAAGGAGTACATAATAAACCTGATAGACACCCCTGGCCACGTGGACTTCGGCGGCCATGTAACCAGGTCCATGAGGGCAGTCGACGGGGCAGTCCTGGTAGTCGACCCCGTGGAGATGATAATGCCGCAGACGGAGACCGTGCTAAAACAGGCGTTGAAGGAGAAAGTCCAACCGATACTATTCGTTAACAAGGTTGACAGGCTGCTCAAGGAGCTTCGATTGACTCCAGAGCAGACATACCAGAGGCTGCTGGAGTTGGTGGGAAAGGTCAACTATCTAATAGAGCAGTTCGCGCCCCCCGAATTCGTAGACAAATGGAAGGTCAGCGTGGAAGACAACAGCGTGGCGTTCGGCTCAGCTTTTGACAAGTGGGCCGTCTCCAAGACTATAATGGAGAAATACCACATAACATTCAAAGACATCTTCAACTATTTCACTACCGGAAAGGAGGCAGAACTGCAGAATATCGCACCAGTGGATGAGGCCATACTCTCCATGGTGGTCGACAATCTCCCGAATCCGAAGCAGTCGCAGCCGTACAGGATACCTCTCATATGGCATGGCGACATGCAGAGCGAGAGCGGCAAGGCCATGATGGAAGTGAACCACAACGCAAAGACCATAATAGTCGTCTTTGGAATAACCTACGACCAGCATAGCGGAGAGGTTGCAATAGGCCGCGTATTCTCAGGATCGGCTAAGAAGGGCGTTGAGCTGCACATATCCGGGAAGAACCAGACGCAGAAGATACAGCAGGTGGGGGTCTATATGGGACCGGATCGTGTGCTTGTGGATGAGGTGCCCGCAGGAAACATCGCTGCGATAGTGGGCCTAAGGGACCTTACGATAGGCGACACCCTGAGCGAGGACGTGATAGAGCCGTTCGATCCGATAAGGCACTATTCCAAGCCAGTGGTGACAAAGGCGATAGAGGCGAAAGATTCAAGGGACACCATGAAGCTTATCGAGGCATTGAGGGAGCTCTCAAAGGAGGACCCTACAATACAGGCCGAAATAAACCAGGAGACGGGAGAGCATCTCGTAAGCGGAATGGGAGAGCTGCACCTCGAGATAATAGAGACCAAGATAAGGGATGAGTTTGGGATACAGATAATCGCAGGAGAACCGATAGTATTATACAACGAGACAATAGAATCAAAGGCAGGCCCCGTGGAGAGCAAGACCCCGAACAGGCACACAAAGTTCTATCTGACCGTAGAGCCGCTTCCGGAAGAGCTGCTTAAGGCGATCGATGAAGGGACTCTGGCCGAAGGCAAGCCCAAGGGCCAGGCGGCCATAGAGACCATGGTAAAGTGTGGACTTGACAGGAATATGGCAAAGAACAGCGTAGAAATATTCAACAAATGCATCCTCACCGATGTTACTCACGGGGTGCAGTACATAAACGAGGTAATGGAGAATGTTATAGAGGGGTTTGAAGAAGCGATAAAGGACGGGCCGCTCGCAAGGCAGAAGGTGTCTGGCGTTCTCATCAGCATAGTCGACGCAACGATACACGAAGACCCAGTGCACAGGGGGCCGGCCCAGGTAATTCCGGCGATAAGGAACGGAATATACGCCACGCTTCTCGGCGCAGGAGAATCGCTCCTTGAGCCCAAGATGAAATATGAGGTTACCGTGCCGCAGGACTACATGTCAGATGTGATTACCTTCCTGCAGGGAAAGAGGGGTGTTATATTGGAGATAAAGCAGGACAGGGAGCAGGTAATAATAAAGGCGAAGCTGCCTGTAGCCGACACCCTCAAGAATTTCTCGAATGACCTCAGAAGCCTGACTCAGGGCAGGGTGCTCTGGGCTATGGAGACCGCAGGATACGAGAAAGTGCCCGCACAACTGCAGGATCAGATAGTAAGGGAGATAAGGAAAAGGAAAGGGGTGCCGGAGACGCCTCCAAAACCAGCAGACTTCCTGGTCAGCTGACCCGATGTGCAATGATTATAAATGTATCTGTGCCAAACTATTAAGGATGAAGCAATCGGCGAGATTCTTTCCGCTGGCTGCCGACTCTTTTATTCATGCTAACCGATGAAGTGAAATAACAGATGGTGTTATCTATGGCAAAATCATACGTGAAGTTCGAAGCATCTGGCGAAGTGGTCGCCAAGACATATGAGGCCCTACAGCTCGCAAAACAGACAGGGAGTATAAAGAAAGGCGCGAATGAGGCTACTAAAAGCATAGAGCGCGGGATTGCCACGTTCGTCGCGATAGCAGGCGATGTAGAACCGGAGGAGGTAGTAATACATCTTCCGACTATATGCGAACAGAAGAAGATTCCTTACATTTTCGTGCCAAGCAAGCTGGAGCTGGGCAAGTCGATAGGCCTGAATGTCCAGTGCGCGGCCGTGGCCGTGGAGAACAGGGGCAAGGCATCCTCACAGATCGATGACATAGTCTCAAAGGTCTCAGGGAAGTCTGCCGCAAAGCCAAAGGAGGAAAAGGAGGCAAAGGAGGCAAAGGAGAAGCAGGAGCCACAGAAGGAGAAACCGCAGGCTCCAAAGGAGGAAAAGCCGCAGAAATGATAAGCAACGCAAAGAGGGATTGAATGCCTGAGAAAAGCGAGAACCGGGATGGGGCGCAAGGCGCGCAGCCGCAGCAAAAGGTTCCGGAGCAGTCTCAGGCGCAGCAGAACAC
This sequence comes from Microcaldota archaeon, assembly GCA_021800135.1. GTDB lineage: Archaea > Micrarchaeota > Micrarchaeia > Micrarchaeales > Micrarchaeaceae > JAKATY01. Next base: position 26,237 of record JAJYZH010000001.1, on the reverse strand, counting down.
CTTCCATGGGATACCTGCTGAGATAGTGGAGATTGAAAGGAGGGGCAAGACTGGAATGTACGGCGAGATCTATATAGTGATGTGCCGTGTCCTCGATGGGAGGGACAAAGGAAGGATAATAAAGAGGAACATACTTGGCCCGGTAAGGATTGGAGATATCGTGAGGCTTACAGATACAAGCAGGGAAGCAAGGCAGATATCGGTAAAGTGATTCAAGAGTGGTTGAATGAAGTGCGCCTATTGCTCAAAAGAAATCGAGAAAGGCCAGGGCCTGATGTTTGTGCACAAGTCAGGCAAGATCAGCTACTATTGCAGCAACCGCTGCTATAAATTCGATTTTGTTTACCACAGAAAGATGAAGAAACAGTCCAAGGCATAAGCTCTCATGCTATTCGCCTGGCAACCTTATGGTCCTGCGCCTGCCCTCTATTCTCTTCCTCAAAAACCTCATCGAGATCAAGCTCCTCCATGTTCTTTATGCTCCTGGATATTCCTTCCTCGCTGTACTCGGGGAACTCCACCCCGCTTATTACTATCATTACGCGAACAGTGTCCTTCTTCATCTCGTTATCTATCCTGGCCCCCCACTTTAGGAGGGCATCAGAATCTATCCTGCTCGATACTTCCTGGAATACCTTTTCTGCCTCTCTCAAAGTCAATCCTTCCCCTCCAACTATGTTAACGAGCGCCTTCTTTGCTGTCGAAAGTTCTGCATCAAGCATTGGGCTCTTTATTGCGCTTTCAAGCGCGTTCAACGCGCGCATACCGTTGCCATCAGGCGCCACGCTCTCTCCAGACCCTATTACCGCATATCCTGAATCCTTAAGCACTGATCTGAGGTCCGCGAAGTCTATATTCACCAATCCTGGCTTGGTAGTCATCTCTACTATGCCTTTCGTAGCCCCGGCGAGCACTTCGTCAGATACCCTGAACGCCATGTTAAGCGGGAGGTCAGGTGCTATAGAAAGCAACTTGTCGTTAGGTATTACTATTGTTGTATCAGTTACCTTCTTCAGCTTTGTAAGCCCCTCAAGTGCGTTTTTCATCCTTGTCTTTCCCTCGCTTGAGAACGGAAGCGTGACAACGCTCACGGTCAGCGCCCCTGCCTCCTTTGCCTCGTGGGCTATCGTGGCTATGGAGCCCGTGCCTGTGCCTCCGCCAAGGCCGCAGGTCACAAGAACAAGGTTGGCGTCGCCTATCATATGCCTTATCTCCTCCTTGCTCTCTACAGCTGCCTCTTCCCCGACTTTTATATCGCTGCCAGCCCCAAGTCCCCTGGTAAGCTTCTTGCCTATAAGCAGCTTCCTTTCAGATCTGGTTTTAACCAGATGCGCAGCATCTGTATTCATCGCTACCAGCATCGCACCCTCAACTCCAACGCTGCTTAGCCTGGTAATGGTATTGCTGCCGCTCCCTCCTGTACCTATAACATATATCTTCGGTCTGGCGCTTTCTATAAATCGCAATATCTCTTCATCATCAGGGCTTATAACGTCTGGCATAGAATCACTGATCGCATAGACAATACTAAGGTAGCAAAAACTAAAAACCTAACCTAATAAATACATGCACCGAATCATATAGAAAAGGTTCTTTTATGGCAGCAAAAAACAATGGCACAGCAGAGAATGCAGTGGTAGGCGAACCCGTAAGGGACATAAAGCTAAGGAAGTCAATGAGCGTAGCAGAACTGATAAAGGAGATGGACGGAATCGGCGGATTCTCCGCGCAGCACATGATCGACGGGGTGCACATACTAGATGGCATGTTCAAGGATAAAAAATCATTCAATTTCCTCTCGTTTCCTGCCGACATAATAGCCACAGGCCTGCGCGGGGTGATAGCCGACGCAGTAAAGCATTTCAATGCGATAATAACCACCGGGGGGACTCTTGACCATGACATAGCCCGCGCATTCGGAGGGGTGTACAGCATGGGCTCATTCTATGCAGACGACTCTGAACTCCACAGGAAGGGCATCTACAGGCTTGGCAACGTATTCATAAAGAAGGACGAGTACGGGCTGAAACTCGAGGAGAACTTCAACAGGATAATGGAAGAGATATACTCCTCTAAAGATTACAAGAAGGAATACAGCGCGAGCGAGCTCATAAATGAATTCGGGAAGAGGATAAAGGACAACGGCTCGATACTCAGGCAAGCATACCTTAACAACGTGAAGATATACGATCCCGGAATACTCGACGGGGCCTTCGGGACGCAGCTTACTATATTCTCGCAGGATCATGACTTCAAGCTGAACCTGTTAAAAGATGAGCTTGAGTTGAGCAACATAACCTTCGACAACAAAGTAACAGGGGCCCTGATGATAGGCGGAGGTATAAGCAAGCACCACGTCATATGGTGGAACCAGTTCAAGGGGGGCCTAGATTACGCGGTCTACATAACTACGGCAACGCAGTTCGACGGGAGCCTCTCTGGAGCCAGGCTCTCCGAAGCCGTTTCCTGGGGCAAGATAAAGGAGAAGGCCAGATACACTACCATAGACGGGGATGCAACCATAATCCTACCTATAATGTTCTCAGCAATAGACCTATTCTGAAGCGTCAATGGGCGCCTCTTTTTCTTGAGATTGCGCCCCACCACCTTTTAATCTGCTTGCCCTCTACGAATTCATAGCCGTGATCTGTCGCGTACTTTTTGGCCTTTTCGTACCCAAGCGAATATCCGTTATCGTCAAGCATCTCAACTATGGTCGCGGAAGGCGTCACCCCGCTCATTACCATCAGTGCCGTAGAGAGCTCAGTATGGCCTTGCCGCTCTCCCAGAAGGCCCCTGCGCGCAATAAGCAGGTGCACATGTCCTGGAGCCCTGAACCATTTCCCGAACTCCTTTACGGCCAAATTCCCGGAAAGACCATGGACTCTGCCAAGCAACTTGGCGAATTCCTTTATGGTGAGCGACCTATCCCTGTCCGGTATCCCTGTAAAGGTTTTCCTATGGTTTATAGTTATTGAGAATGCCGATTTCTCATCGTACGGTATGTCATCAGGCTTCAGGTATTCAAATACCTTGATGCCGCTGCCGCTGTATATATCAGTAATGTATCCCAAGCCTAATTTTTTCGCATCCTCATATTTCAACGTAGTGCATATCAAGCCTCCCCCCTCCCTGCGCATAATCTTTACGATTTCAGGGGTAACAAACTGTGATGGGACCACAATATCGGTTTCCCCTTCCCTCCCTTTGCTATCAAAAACCAGCGTCGGCCTCCCTTTCCTTACGTTTTCAAGCACCTTATCAAATGCATAGGTCATTGCATCATGCTCTTAAATAACCTTTATGATTAAGATTTTTGCTTTTGAAACCCTCCACCTTGCTACAAATATTAAACCCAGCCAAATCCAGGAAACCGGATAAACGGCCAGAAGCAAGGCAAGATGCAAAATTACTCCAATTCTATCCTCTCCCCAAAACCAGGCGCATAGGTCTTGAATCCTTCGCCATCCAACTTTTCGGCCAAAAGCTTTGTGTTTTCCTCGCTGCCGTGCATGCATATCACTACGTTTGGCGAACTTTCCCTGACATATCTGTAAAGGTCATCCATGCCTGCATGCGCGGAGAAATCGAACAGCTCCACTGGGTTCGTTATCCTCCTTGTCTTACCGTCGAGGTTTATCTTCCCGGACTTGAGCAGCGTGCTGCCGTTCGTGCCCTCTATCTGGTATCCAGTTAGGAATATTTTGGAGCTGTCGTTGAGCCTTGTTATGTAATCCAGCACGGGGCCTCCATTCAGCATGCCTGCAGTTGTTACTATTATAGATGGTTCAGAGAGTGCGATCTCCCTGTCACTCCTATCTACAACAAGTGATGCTTTTTTAAGCGACTTCTCAAGAAGGTCGGGCTTTGAAATGAACTGCGGATACTTCCTGACTATCTGCGTAGCAGCCTTTACCATCCCATCCACATATACAGAATCTGCCAATCCCCCTTCGTAAAGCATGGCCAGTATCTCCTGCCCCCTCCCTACTGCAAACACGGGCAGCAAAGCGTTGCCGCCATTCTGAAGCACAGCCCTGATCTTGTCAATAAAATCCCTTATAATGGCCTTCCTGTCAGGATGGTCCTTGTAGGCGTAAGTTGATTCTGTTATAAGCACATCGCTTTTCACGATATCCGCGCCATCGTGGAGCAGTTGTCCCTGCAACTTGAAGTCTCCTGTATATAATACCCTTTTATTGTCTTTTGCCTTCTCCCTCTCAAGCAGTATTACCGCACTTCCGGATATGTGGCCTGCATCATGGAACTCCACTGAATGCCCACCAAGGCTGACCCTACCGCTATACTCTACGCTCACGTAATGCTTTATGAAACTCTTCATCTGCCTCCTATGAAACTTCTCCTGCTTGTGCTCCTTCCTTGCAATTTTTAACGAATCATTAAGCAGTAATTCAGCGAGCTCCGCAGTAGGTGCCGTACCGAAAGAAGGCAATACGGCTTCGTTGTAAAGCGCAGGCGCCATACCGCTATGGTCCAGGTGCGCATGGCTAAGCAGGAATGCGTCTATCCTCCCGGCATCCATCGGGTACTCTGTTTTATGATCCAGTTTGACTCCGTAATCAAACAGGAAGTTCTTGGAGTCGCTTAGAAGTACTCCCGATCTTCCTACTTCCTGCGCTCCGCCCAAGAATTTTAGTATCATTAAATCCTTCTTGATGAGAAGAATCAGGGGCCGCCTAACCCTGCATACATCGTCAGCGATAGAACTGCTTAAAAATATATAAATCTTCGCACTCATAGGTATACGATTCCATGTCCGACGAGATCAATTTCGTAGACATTATGGCGCTTTCAAAAATCGGTCCGGACACTGTAGTTGAAAAGTTCGGCGGAATGATAAACTCCTCATTTTTTGACGCATCAAACATACTCGGGGCACTGAAAATAAAAGGACTGATAGATTTCATCACTTCGTTCCCGGGGCAGAGCGCCATAACAATCACGGAATTAGGAAAGCAGCTAATGAACGAGGGTAGCAACAAGGCAAAAGAGCCGTTCGATCCTCTGGACTTCGCACTCCTAAGCCAGCTTTCAGGCGGCAAGAAATCACTTTCTGATCTAAGCGGTGCAGTAAACATACGGCCGAGGGATATGGCGATGCATCTTTACAAACTTATGCTTTTGGATTACCTGACCTCTACTTTCAGAAACGGCGTACTTGACATAGCGCTTACTGAAAAGGGGTTCTTGCAGGTAAAGGTCGGAATGCCGAAACCGCAGCCACCCGAAGCGCAGCCTGTACAGCCGTCATCTACTGTACAACCAGTAACAGGTGGGACAGAACAAACGTATGCGGCGCAAAAAGAGGCAACACAGCAAACCCCAGTGCCGGCAGGGCAACAGCCGCAGCAGTTAAGCGAGGTTGAAAAGCTGATTTCAGGATCAAGGAAGAAAAAAGCAAGGCGCAACATAACGATAGTGTTGATAATAGTGCTACTCCTGGTAATAATCACCCTGCTTTTCAGGTACAGGGTAATATAAGTATAGCAGTCAGATGGTTGAATGGGGAAGCTGGTAGACTATGCGGAGGCTCATAGGATTCTTTCTAAATACGGAATTAATTCCGCGAGGAGCGCATACATAGAAAGTGCTTCAGACGCCATAAAGTTCTCTGCAGGAGAACCTATAGTGATGAAGGTGATTTCACAACAGGCCTTGCACAAGTCTAAAAACGGGCTCGTAAAGCTGCGGCTTTACACTGCAAAAGACATAAGCTCCGCATTCTCCGAACTGAGAGACTCGGCAAGGAAACTGAAGCTGGACAAATACAAGATATTGGTTCAGGAGATGGTGGCGGAAGGAGTTGAGATAATAGTGGGGGGCAGTGTAGATCCCCAGTTTGGCAAGATGATCCTTTTGGGATTGGGTGGCATTTATGTCGAAATATTCAGGGACGTTGCGCTGAGGGTGTGCCCTATAGGAGAATATGACGCAGAGTCGATGATTCACCAGCTCAGGTCATCAAACGTGATAGCTCCTGACAAGAAGGCAGATGCGAAAGTAAAATCCATACTGCTCAAGGTTTCTAAGATGCTTGCTGAGAATGAAATCTTGGAGCTTGACCTAAACCCCATAATACTCACGCGGGCCGGCTATGCCGCAGTCGATCTGCGCATCATAAAGTGATAAAATGGGAGAATACGCAGATTTGAAACACATAATGAACCCAAGAAGCGTTGCCATAATCGGAGCATCCCAGAATCCTGAAAAGGTAGGCCATGTGATACTCCAAAACTATTTTGATGTTGGCTATTCAGGGAAGCTTTTTCCGGTAAACAACAGTTACGAAGGCAGAATTCTGGGCTTGCCGGTTTACAAGAGCGTGCTTGACATAAAATCCGGCGTAGACCTGGCGGTCATAGCGATACCTGCCGAACATGTGGCAGAAGTGCTGACGGAATGCGGCAAGGCTCACGTAAAAGGGGTCGTTATAGTAAGCAGCGGCTTCTCCGAGGTAGGCGAGACGGAAAGGCAGGAGAAAATCACGGAGATATCAAAGAAGTACGGTATGCCCGTCATAGGGCCCAATTGCCTCGGGGTCATGGATATGCGTTCGAGGATAGACACTATGTACCTGCCTACATTCAAGCTCGACAAACCGAAAATAGGCAGCGTCAGCTTTGCATCCCAGAGCGGTGCGGTAGGCAGCCTCATACTCGACGTTATATCGCATGAGGGCTTCGGGCTCTCCAAATTCATATCATACGGCAACGCGGCAGTAGTGGATGAAACAGACATACTCAACTACCTTGCATACGACAAGGATACCAAAATAATCGTCTTCTACATAGAGGGGGCGAAGAGAGGCAAGGAGTTCATAGACGTAGCGAAGAAAGCTACAAAGATTAAGCCCGTAATAATCATAAAGGGAGGAAAGACATCCGCAGGCGCATCCGCCGCCCACTCGCACACGGCCGCTCTCGCAGGAAGCGCCGAGGCATATGATGCAGTATTCAAGCAGTTCGGGTTTGTTGAGGCGGAAGATATGGATGAGCTGATTGCATACGCGAAGATATTCGACACGCAGCCGCTTACAACAGGAAATCGGATAGGCATGATAACAAACGGAGGCGGCATGGGCGTGCTTGCAACCGACGCAATATACAAGAACGGCCTAGTGATGGCAGAGCTTTCGGAAGAATCAAAGAAGGTGCTGAAGGGGTCGATGCCGCCTATCGTGAACATAAGACTGCCTTTGGACATAGGCGGAGATGCCGACGACAAAAGATTTGCCGCTGCGCTCGATACAGTGAGCAGCGACCCAAATGTTGACGCGCTTATAGTAATAACGCTTTTCCAGACCCCGGGAGCGGACTCGCGCGTAGCATCAATGCTGATACATCGCAGTATGGAGTCAAAGAAACCAATCGTGGTTATAAGTCCAGGCGGAAGTTACACGCAAGTGCACAAGGACATGATGGAGAGTTCCGGGGTGCCCGTATATGATTCAGAGGACCTCGCAGCCAAATCCCTGAAGGCGCTTATAGATTATTCGAAGTACAAAAACCGGATGATATGAGGTGATGAAATGGCCGTAAAAATAACTGGTAAAACCAAGAGGATAATCGAAAGGGACAGAAAGGTTTTCCTTACTACTACGCGCGAGGTCTATCCGTTCGTTGCAGAGAGGGGCGAAGGGGACTTTGCCTACGACATAGAGGGTAACAGATTCATAGACTTTGCCAGCTTCATATCTGTTTATAACATAGGCATAAACGCCAACAAAGGAATAAGGACGGCAATAAAGCAGCAGGTAGACACGCTGATGCACTCCGCCTTCACCGATTACTATTCAGAGCTTCCGGTAAAATTCGGAGAGGAGCTTATAAGCATGTTCCCGAAAGGATTTGGTAAGCTCTTTCTGTCAAATTCAGGAACCGAGGCCAACGAGGCAGCAATAAAGTTCGCGCAAATTTTCACAAAAAGGAGCTACAATATCGCGTTTTACGGTGCTTTTCATGGCAGGAGCAAGGGGTCCTTGAGCCTTACAGCCTCCAGGTTCGTGCAGAGATCGCATTTCGGTCCTTTCTCCAACACTATACATGTGCCTTTTGCATACTGTTACCGCTGCCCGTTCAATCAGACATACCCCGGCTGCGGATTGGCTTGCGTAGATTACATAAAGAAGTACCCTCTCTCAAAGGAGGTAGATCCAAAAGAGGTATCCGCTTTCTTCGTGGAGCCTGTCCAAGGTGAGGGTGGCTACATAGTGCCACCAAAGGATTACTTCAAAGAGATAAAGAGGATAACCGAAGATAACGGCATGCTGCTTGTCTCTGACGAGGTGCAATCAGGATACATGAGAACCGGCAAGTTCCTCGCCATGGACAATTTCGGCGTGCGTGCTGACATATATACAATGGCAAAGTCCCTCGGTGCCGGAATGCCTCTCGGCGCCACTGTTGTAAGCAATGACCTGGGGGATGTACCGGCAGGCTCCCATGCCAGCACGTTCGGCGGTAATCTGGTCAGCGTAGCCGCAGCTCTCGCGTCTATCCGGTTTGTAAAGAGGAACAGGAAAAGGCTAGCGGTCGAGGCAAGGGAAAAGGGCAGGCGCATAATGAAAAGGCTAAAGGAGATGGAAGAAAGGTATGAGGTAGTGGGCGATGCAAGAGGCCTGGGCATGATGACGGCAATCGAGATAGTCAAGGACAAAAAGAGCAAGACGCCAGGCGTGAAAGAGAGGGAAAAAATCATAGAGAACGCGTTTTACAATGGCCTACTGCTGCTTCCGGCCGGTGATTCCACAATAAGGATCATCCCGCCGCTTACAGTAAGCAGTTCCTCACTTGAAAATGGCCTTAACATACTCGAAAACGCCATCAAGGCAGCAAGCAAAAACTATTAATACCTTCCCGATACATTAATAAAATACCTTTTTGATTTGCTATACTGCCTGTTTATAAAAGTAGTCAATTTGGTGAAGCAATGGCTAATGTATATGATGCAAAATCCTCAGAGTTGATAAGCGCAGCCGCTGCAGCCCTTAAGGATAAGATAAAGAAGAAGGAGTACATGAATTACGTTAAATCCGGTCCCAGCAAAGAAAGACCGCCTGCGCAAAGCGATTTCTGGTACATCAGGAGTGCATCGATACTCAGGCAGGTGTATATCAACGGCCCAGTCGGGGTTTCCCGGCTTTCTACAAGGTATGGGAGCAGGAAGGAGCACGTTGTGCACAGGAGGCACCACATGGGCGCAGGAACAGGAATAATAAGGGATATGCTTCAAGAGCTCGAAAAAGCGAATCTGATAAAGAAAGCTAAAATAGGGAGGGTGATAACCCCACAGGGCAAATCATTTCTCGACAAGATAGCAAATCAGATAGTAGGCAAGAAGTGAAGAGCGATGGCAGAGGAGAAGCCGCAGAACCAGGATGCAGAACTCAGGAAAGCATGGGCAAAAGCAATGAAGGCCGCAGAAGAGGAGCAGCAGAGGAAAACCATCCTAAGGAGATACCTTGACGATGCCTCTTACGAGCGGATGATGAACATAAAGGCTTCTAATGGGGAAATGTACCTGCAGCTTGCTGCCCTCGTGATACAGATAGTGCAGAGCAACAGGATAAGCGGCAAGATACCAGAGGCGCAGTTTCTGCAGCTGCTGAGGAAAATCACATACAGGCCGGAACCAAAAATAACATTTAAGCATAAATAGAATGATTCCATGTCAAAGAAGACGATGCTGAAAAAGAGGAGGCTGGCAAAGATGTCGAAACGCAACAGAAGGCTGCCTCCACTGGCAATGGTAAGGACCCACAGGAGGCTCCAGAGCAACAATTTCACAAGGAACTGGAGGAGCAGGAAGCTAAAGATAAAGGAATGAAGGTGTAACCATGGCAGAAATACTTCTTACAATAAACATGAGAAAGTACCTCATTAGGCAGGGCAGGAACAAGAGGCTAAGGAGAGCGGCAGGATATGTCAGGGAAAGGATCGCACACTACACAAAGACGCAGCCAGAGAACGTAGTCATAACGCAGGAGTTGAACAACGCGATCGTAAAACGATATTCAAAAAGCATGCTCCCGCTGAAGCTAAGCATAAAGCTTGATGGCGGAAAGGCGACTGCCAGCCAGTTCAAGGAAGCCAAAGAGACAAAACCCGTTAACCGGAAGGGGAAGGAGTTCCAGAAGATCTACAACAGACTGGCGTCAAAGGAGAAGGCCGAAGTCAAGCCGAAGACCCAGACCGGGAAAGACGTGAAGAAGGATGTCAACAATACTTTACCGCATTAAGAATAGCGACTACGTTGGGGTATTTGCTACAGCAAGCGACAGATATGTTTTCCTGGGCAGCGGAATTGAGGAAAAAGACAAGCAGCGCATTTCAGACGCTTTGGGTGTAGAATCGGTCGACCTTTCGGTATCGAGCTCCGATTTGGTTGGACTGTTCGCGCGCGCAAATTCTAACGGCATAATACTGTCCAATCTGGTAGAAACTGGAGAAATAGAGAGATTGGAGAGCCTGAAGCTTGGCATAAACATAGGGATAATAGACAGCGGTCTCAATACTGTCGGCAATAACATCATAGCGAACGACAAGATAGCCGTGGTGAATCCGGACTATGACTCGAGCGTGATGGCGCAGATCGGCGACATACTCGGAGTCGAGGTGGTGAAATCGCAACTTCCTCTCTTTAAAACAATCGGAGCCAGCAACATATTCACCAACCGAGGCATGGTAATAAACAACAGGAGCAGCGATACGGAAAAGGCAGAAATGGAGCGCATCTCAAAATCCGTTTCGGTAAGGACAACCGCAAATTCCGGCTCTATCTATGTGGGGCTGTCAGCAATAGCCAATTCCAAAGGCATAGTTGCAGGTAAAAGCACGACGGGGTTTGAAATGCAGAGACTTACAGAAGGGCTTGACATAGAGGTATGATTTACCCCTCGCAAACCAATAAATATAGACGCTACTAATTGTATCTGGTGTTGTAGGATGGCAGAAGATGAAGGTACGCATCAACACAGCGAGGAAGAGCTAAGATATCTTAGCCAAGCTTACGGCGAAAGGTATACGGTGCTGACAGAGGAAATAAGGAATCTTGTAAGTACGATGGAATCGCTCAACAACAGCAAGAAGACGCTGATAGAGTTTGACTCGGTAAAAGGCAGAAAGCTGCTTACCCCTATTAGCAGCATAATGCAGATAAGCACCATCGCAGAAAATACGGATAAGGTGCTGGTAAGCGTGGGCGGCGGGTATGCAATAGAGAAGACCACGGCCGAAGCCGAGAAGTTCCTTGATTCTGTGATGGAGGAAAAGAACAAGCAGCTCAATACGCTGTCAAGGGAGAAGGACAGCGTGGAAAGTATACTGATGGAACTCTCCTATGCTCTTTCAGGGGTGTAGCTCCAATGTTTGACGAACTCAGGAAGAAGATATCCAACGCAATCAAGGGGTTGTCGAAAAAAGAAGAGGTCAAAGCCGAGATAAAAGCTGAGGAAAACATAGGGAAGCCGATTGAGCCCAATTACGAAATAGGGAAGCCAAGCGATGAAGGAAAAGCAATAACGCAAGTAACCGAAACGAAAGAGCATCCTTCTCGCGAAGCAGAAGCACAAAAGGCCCCGGAGACACCAAAAAAACCAAGTAAAGTACTTGACGTTTCCCTCGCCTCTAAAATAAAGGGTGCGGTCCTTGGGAATGTTTCGCTCAACGAAAGCGAGATATCGGGGTTCGTAGACAAGGTTAAAATATCCCTCATAGAGTCGGACGTATCCTACGATGTTGCTGAAGAGATATCTGAGGATCTCCATTCAAATCTTAGAAATATGAAAGTATCACCATCTCTGGCCGAGAAGGAATTCCTCGGCAGGGTCAGAGAGGCGATGATAGACGTATTGTCAAAGAGTGCGAATGGTATTGACGTGAAAGCTTTCATCGCCGAACGGGTTGCAGGAAATGCAATCCCGGTAAAAATACTCTTTCTGGGTCCTAACGGGACCGGGAAGACAACTACAATCGCGAAGATCGCATATATGCTAAAGGACAGCGGCGTCAGCTGCGTGATATCCGCAAGCGATACGTTCAGGGCCGCGGCAATAGAGCAGACAGAGTATCACGCCAAGAAAGTAGGTGTTCCTGTAATAAAGAGCTCCTACGGGGCAGATCCGGCAAGCGTGGCTTTCGACGCAATAGCGCATGCAAAGTCGCACAGGATAGAAGTGGTGCTGATAGACAGTGCAGGCAGGCAGGAGACAAACAGGAATCTCGTGATGGAGATACAGAAGCTTGCAAGGGTCGCGAAGCCAGACCTAACGATATTTGTAGGGGAAAGCACCGCGGGAAATGCGCTACCAAGTCAAATAAGAGAGCTATCAAACGCAGTAAAGATAAATGGTATAATACTCACTAAGCTCGACTGCGATGCAAAGGGGGGCAATGCGATTTCGATAGCCCGCTCTACAGGCATACCAATACTGTTCTTCGGCACAGGCGAGAAGTACGACGCGCTTGTGAGATTCGACCCCAACCTGTTGGTGGACAGCATCCTTCCGGCTTCCTGATCTCACTACGTGCTGTTTTTTATTAGTTCACTTCTTATTCTATACCGCTATTCAACAATAGCATGACGCTGATAAAATGGCAGCAAATGACGTAGCCGTAAACCTGGAGCTCGAGGAAGAAGTGCTGAAAAGGCTTGAAGGTAAGTTCGTAAATATATCTGATCCTGAAAAGAAGAGGCAGCTTGTATCCGAAGTGGCCAAGACAATAGCGCCCTCCACCAGCCAAGAGGAGATAGGTGCGATAACAGAGGATATCGATAACCTTTCGCCCCTTACCGAGCTGCTCGACAACGAGAGCATAGAGGATATAATGGTGAACAGCACCAGAAACATCTTTGTTTACGATTCGAATAAAGGGCAGACAAATTCGAATGAAAGGATTGATGATACAGGGAATCTGAACAGGCTTGTAAGCAAGATGAAGCTTTACGCAACAAACTCTACGGCAAATGGAAACATACTTGATGTGCATCTGCCAACAAAAAGCAGGGCCAACATAATCTCATCGCCTTACGGTTACGACATCACTATAAGAAACTTCAGAAAAGCACCATACAGTGTGATAGACCTCATCAACAAAGGCACTTTAGACTACAGTATAGCGGCAAGGTTATGGCTCTATATGGATGGATTTAAGGTAAGGCCGGCAAACATACTCATAGGCGGAATGCCTGCAGCTGGAAAGACGACGCTCCTAAACTCGCTATTTTCGTTCTTCAGGCCAGAGCAGAGGATAGTTACTATAGAAGAAACATACGAACTCGACACGAGCACGCAGGAGAACTGCGTAAATCTTGAGACCAGCGAGGACATGCCCCTCGAGACCTTGGTAAAAAACACCTTGAGGATGAGGCCGGACATGATAATCATAGGTGAGGTGAGAGGCGAGGAGGCAAACGACATGATAACGGCGATGAACATAGGGAAAATAGTGATGGGTACTATACACGCCTCATCGGCCAGAGATATAATAAACAGGCTCCAGCATTCACCAATGAATGTGCCGAAGGACATACTGCAGGTAATAGACGCCCTGATCGTCCTTTCGCAAGTTTACAGGAATGGCGTACCTACAAGGAAAATCGTCCAGATGTCTGAGATATCTGGGATAGAAACGCAGGTACTGCTCTCCGACTTGTACCGGTTCGATTATAAGACCTATAAAGCATCTCCCATACTGCCTAGCGTCACATACAGGGATACGCTATCTCAGCTCATCGGCGTTCCTCCCCCGGACATACTTGCCGAGGAAAGGGTAAGGGCCATGATACTCGAAAAACTCAACAACGCAGGCAAGAGAAGCATAAAGGAGATAAACGAGGCAGTGAAAATGTACTATGACGATCCAGAAGCCCTGCTCAAGAGCATTGGACTTAACAACGTATACCCAATAATAAGAATCTGAGGGTGCAGGACTATTGCGCGGCCTGAGCGGCGGGCTGCGCTGCTTTCTGCGGTATCTGCTGGTCCTGCTGTGTTATCATACCGTACGCTTCATACAGCGAGTCGGCAACCTTTCTCCCCTTGTCGCTTAACCGTACTGACTTTATTTTACCATGCCTCTCCCCAGTAGTGAGCCCTGCCTTCTCGCATGCCGATATGAAATTGCACGAATGCGCATAAGTAGTACCTGTAACCTTTGCCAGGCTAGAGACATTCCAATCCTTAGACGAGTCCCTAAGCGCAAGCATTATCCTGAGCTGCTTATCTTTGAAAAGTATGAGCGGCACAACCATTAAACTACCCTGCAACTGAATTTCCCTCTATGTGTATAAATAGTTTGCCTTTCAAATATGATAAGAATTCTGAAACAGTTTCAAGAGGCAGAAATATGGACTTAACTGTAAGCAAGGACAGGATAGAGCAGTTCAGTATATTGCTGCTGATAGTCGGCGCCTTCCTGCTCCTCATATCCGCGATAAAGGGCACCGACATGGTTGTGGCCTTTGTCAGAGGAGTATTGCCGCTGCATACGTTTACTGACGTGAGGGTAAATGTGCTAAATGTATTCTTCAACTTCCTGATACCCTTCATAGGCGGGCTGCTTCTCCTTATTGCCGGGCTCACAATGCTTAAATACCGCAGGCTTACGGAAGATCACGATAGGGTGCGCAGGGTAAGGCAGCACATAAAAATGAAAAACGAAAACCTGCTCCTCAGGCTCCTGAACGAGGATGAGCGGAACATCCTTGACGCAGTCAGGAAGGAGAACGGTATACTACAATCGGATCTAGTGGCAAAGAGCGGCTATTCCAAGGTGAAAATGCACCGCATCCTTAAAAAACTGGAAAGCATAGACGTGATAAAAAGGAGCCGGTTCGGCATAACAAACAAGATTTTTCTCAATGAGAAGGCATAGTTCCGCATATATCCTGTTAGCATAAGATTAATAAATAATGACGTAACATATAAATCAGGCGAAATGGTGTTTGCATGGTGAAATATATTATAGCCAAGCAGCTTGTTGGAAGAAAAGTAATAACAAGCGACGGGTACGATGTGGGAAGATTTGTTGATGCTGAAATAAGCGAAGTGACCGGCAAGATCAACAGCATACTTGTCGAGCCAAATATGGACAGCGGCTTCGCCAGCAGACTAAAAGCAGAGGGCGGGCAGGTAAAGATACCCTATGCGGCCGTGCTTGCGGTGAACGATTATATAGTCGTAGACAGGAAGAACGTCGCATAATTTTATTATTGAATTTCTTTTCCTTTTCTTTTCAGTTCCCGGGTGATATGCATTTTCGTATGTGGCGGAGACGAAGCGGGAAGGGGCGCAGTAATAGGCCCGCTTGTCGTTGCGCTTGTAGTTTTCAAGAAAGGCGCTGAGAAGAAGCTCTCCGAGATAGGGGTAAGGGACTCGAAGATGCTCACCAGGAAGAGGAGGGAGGTGCTGTACGGGGAGATAGGCAAGCTTGCCGTAGAGTCAAAGGTCAGCATCATAACCCCTGAGGAGATAAATGGCGCCATGAGGAACAGAATATCTCTAAACGAGCTCGAGGCGATGCACTTCTCCAGGCTGTTTGACGGGGTGGCAAGCGAAGCAAGATACCTATATCTCGACTCACCGGACGTGATAGCGGAGAAATTTGCAATAAGGGTAAATACCCAGACAAAAAAGCCCACAAAGGTGATGGGCATAAAGTCGCCCAAGACACAGGCCCCCGGATACTATACAAAGATAATCGCGGAACATAAAGCAGACGTAAGGTACCCTATAGTCTCGGCAGCCAGCATAATAGCGAAAGTCACAAGGGATGCGGAGATAAGGAAGCTTGAAAAAGCGCTCAGAATGAGGTTAGGATCCGGCTACCCTTCAGACGAGAAGACCATCAGCATAATTGCAAAGAACATGAACAACAAGGCGTTAATGAAGAACACGCGGGAGTACTGGAAGACGATGCAGAGGATAAGGCAGACGAGACTGACAAGTTTTGATTATTTCAAAGGCCCTAAGCCACGGGCCGTACAGTAAGGTACTCGATCCAAACAAGCCTATTTCTATCTTTTTATCATATTATAATCGGGTCTGTGGCGCAACTTGGATAGCGCGTCTGGCTTCGGACCAGATGGTTGCGGGTTCAAATAAACCCCCTGTAAGAAAGTTAATCAAGGAGTTTGGAAAATCCCGTCAGACCCGCCTTTTGTGAAGCAAGCTGTTGACGCACCCTGCCTTACTCTATGTTGACTCTTCATGCCACAATAAGGCGGTTTCTACTAAACTTTAACGGGAATATCTTGCAATTCCTGTCATGTCACGAAATTAGCCTGCAGGGTGGCGTTTGAAGACAATGTCAGAGTGGCGTTCTGCAATGTTGTTGAAGACAGTGTCGAAGATGTGGAGGTTATTGACCAGCTTCCGAATGTGTAACCTGCGGGCGGGGACGCATACGCTGTATACTTCCCGCTCACAAGAATTGCAGATGTACCAGAAGAATAGCTGGCCCCATTGATCACGATTATTCCCGTATTTGGACTAGTTACAAAACTTATCGTATAAAGCGAGGTTCCAGGAGGGGAAACGCTCTGCAATGAGAATCCGGTTGTCCTATACGTTCCTGAGCAACTGGTAAGTTGCATATTCTTGCAGATGCTATAACCCATGGCGAACGAGGCCGACGCTTGGGAACCGGCAGACGGCATAACGGTGCCAGGTATCTGCGAAATGCATGATACCTGCGCCCCTTTAAGAGCCACCAGCGGCGTACAATTGCCGCTATAACTATTTATCCCGGCATCCCCCACGTTGGTTAATGTCACGTTGAAGGAATTGCTCGGGAAGTATATCGGCGTACCTAAATTGTTAGTAAATGTTACCATGAATTTCGTCTTTACTACGCTATTGTATCCGCTTAAGACGGCCTGCTCGCATGGGAATCCAGGACTGATATTGCATGTGGAAGGTACGTAGGAGGCCGGCGCCCTGCTGCCAGCCAAAATAGCAATTGCCGCTATAAAAACCGCTATAATAAGGAATGCCCACGAGTAGGTAGTGAGCAACTCCAGCGCACTTTGCTGCTTGGCTTTAAACATTAGACCGCTTTTAATCTTAACACCCCGTAAAGCGCTGTAGAGGATTGTCTGTATGCATTTATCAATATTTCTGTGCCTATACCTATTGTTTTTATGAACAAAGTCGGGGCATTGCTAAGGCTTACAAGGATAGAGCACAGCGCAATGCTTGTGATTGCCGTAATAGCAGCAGAGATAATAACAAAGTCCCTGCCTGTCCCATCAATACTGGCGGCAAGCCTTATAACCCCTATCTTCATAAGCATGGCCTCGTTCGCCATAAACGATTATTATGATGTTAAATCTGATACGCTTAACAAAAGGTTCGACAGGCCCATAGTTTCAGGGGCGATAAGCAGGAACGGCGCCCTTTACATATCGTTAACTTCCTTTGCGATAGGGGTGCTTGCGAGTGTAATTATAAACGAGGCAGCGTTACTCATAGCCGTCCTATTTGGAGTCCTGGCCTTCCTATACAGCTATAGGATGAAAGACATAGCGCTCCTGGGCAATGCATATATAGCGTTCTCAATGGTGATCCCATTCATATACGGGGACTTCGTAGTGTCAGGGTCTCTGAATGCCAGCATAGTGGTGATAAGCCTGGTAATATTCTTCAGCGGACTGGCCCGCGAAATACACGGGATGATCCGCGATTATGAAGGCGACATCAAGGCAAGGAACTCAAGGAACATGGTATTTTACACGGGCAAGAAAGCCGCGGCGCTGTCAGCATTCGTGCTATACGTGCTCGCAATAGCGCTTAGCCTATTCCTGTTCTTTTACCAGCGCCCCTTCTCATACAACCTGGCATACCTGATACCTATACTTGCCGTGGACGCCGTGCTGCTTTATATCTCAGTTAGGGTAATGCTCAACACGGGAAGCAGGAGGCTAATGCGCCTCGCAAGGAATCTTAGCCTGGGCGCCATGGCTCTGGCCCTCGTCACATACCTATTCTCAGCAGTAGTTTACTTTGCCATCTGAGACTGGCGGTAAAAATCAGATCGGCTGCATCCGCAATCATTGCTGCGCAGCCATTTTGTTGTCCTCAAGCTTCGCCTCAAACTCATCCGGCATGCTCTTGAACTCCTCATTGCTTTTTATATCGCCTCTTGCTTTAAGCGTCTCCCTTGCAAGCAGGTAATACGTAAAGGCCAGGGCCTTCCTTCCTCTGTTGTTGACCGGCATTATAAGGTCGACAAACTTAGTAGAGTTGTCTGTATCGCAGAGCGCTATTATGGGTATGTTGACTATGCTGGCCTCCCGCACAGCCTGCTTCTCATTCCTGGTATCGCTTATTATGATGAGCTTTGGTTCTGTGAACCCCTCCTTGTGGGGGTTTGTGAATATGCCCGGTGCCACTCTGCCCTTTATGAACCTCGCACCTATCATCTCCGCAAACTTCTCTCCTGCAGTTATGGCGTAAAGCCTAGATACGGTAACTATTATATCCTTGGGGTCGTACCTCGCAATCATATCGGCAGCTACCTTTATCCTCTCGTCTATAGTCTTAAGGTCAAGCAGGTAAAGGCCGTCCTCCCTTGTCTTGTAGATGAACTTCTTCATGCCAGGGCTCTTCGTCCTCGTAGCGATGTTCATTCCCATCTTAAGGTAGTCCTCCTTGTCCGTCATAAAGTTCTCTTCTTCAGCCATAAATTCACTTATACTTAATTTTTGGGGCCGCCGAGATTTTCAGGCACGCCTTTTGAACTCGGGTCGCTGCCACCCCAAGGCAGTAGCCTACCAAGCTAGCAGACGGCCCCACTGAACATCACTTCCTTCCTATTTCGATGAACTCATCTATGAGCTCTATGTTGCTAAGGAACATCCTCCTGCAGCAGTATCTCTTGACCCCCATGTCGTCAAGTACCTTAGCGGCATCCTCCTTGTTCTTGTTGACGCGCTTGTCGTACTCCTCCCACTTGTCGGCCACTACCGCACCGCAGGTGAAGCACCTTACTGGCATCATCATGTTATCATCTTCAACATCATCTGTAGCTTGTCTGGAATCTTGCTCTTGCCTTGGGCCCCCTAAACTTCTTTGGCTCGACCCTCCTGGAGTCGTCCACAAGCATGAACCTGTCGTGGCGCAGGTACTCCTTCCTCACAGTATCGCTCTCTGCGTATTCAGCTATGCCCTTCGCTATCGCGCTCCGTACAGCTTGCGCCTGGGCGCTCCTACCTCCTCCCCTCACATTAACGTTTATGTTGAGCCCCCTGGCCATATCCCTCGCTATGCTGAGCACATTTACGGGCTCCAGCATCAGGCTTCTCAGCTCCCTCGGTTCGATCAGATTAACATCAACGCTGTTCACGACTATCCTGCCGCTTCCTTTCTGCACTACTGCCCTTGCTACTGCCCTCTTTCTTTTGCTTGATACAAATACCCTTTTCTCCTTCTTTACCTTCCTCCTTACTGCCTTCCTTGCGGTCTTGGTCTCTGCAATCTCATGCCCCGCAACCGTAGGTTGCACCGCCGTCTTAGTTTCCGCAGTCTCAACTGTTTGTTCTGGCACAATCACACCCTTTCATACCCAAGATGGTTCGCCAGCTCCTTTATCGTAAGGTAGCCAGTATACATGCTCCTTGGATCCTTTGACTCTATCTCTATCACTTTTGCTCCCTTGAATTCATCCGGCATGCCCATGAAAACGCGCAGGTTTCTGTAGGCATTCTTGCCGCGCGGCATCCTGTACGGCAGCATGCCTCTTATTATCCTTTTAAGCAGCATATCCGGCCTTCTCGGCCAGTAAGGCGAATGGTCTGGGTTGGCCTTGTTCTTTAGATTAACCCTCGTCTTGTAGTTGTCTATTATAACCTTCTTGTTACCGCTTATTATGGCTCTTTCTGCGTTTACCACTGCGACCTTCCTCCCCAGCATCACATGCTTTGCGACTACGCTGGCCAGCCTTCCTGCTACCTTGCCATTTGCGTCAAAAACCTCAAAATCCCCTACATTCAGCTTTTCCATGATAAACACTACACTATTATCTTTACGTTCTTTGTTTCCAGCATCTCCCTTATTTCGCCCAACTTGGCTCCCGCATTGCCAAGCGCTACCGATGCCCCTTTCGAGTACTCCAAGGCGGCTATATTCAATTTGTGGCTTATGCTGCCATCCGCAAGTACCTTCCCCGGGACTATTACGCTGTCTCCCTCATGAGTAAGCTTGTCAAGCTTGTAAAGGTTCACACTGATTCTCCTCCTCGCAGGCACATCTACTAGCTTCAGGAGCTTCCTAGAAAGATCCCTCTTCTTGCCAGACCTTACGTTATCCCTGAGTGCCTCTATGAGCCTCTTTATATCATCCCTTTCAATTGCGCTCATTTAATCACACATGCGGGGGGCGAGATTTGAACTCGCGCAGTCACTAAAGACACAGGAGCCTCAGTCCTGCGCATTTGGCCAAGCTCTGCCACCCCCGCGTATCTCTTCATTTGACTTTCTTTGCAACTTCCTTGACTCCTTCAATTAATTCGTTGCAAGCCTTATTAATGATTTCTTTGGGTGGCATTTGGCCGAAACTTTCAACGTAAAAATCAAATGAGTCATCTCCTTTCTGCTCATAGGTAATAAGGCCCGGTTGGAACTTAGAGTGCCTAAGCGCCGTCCCCGTGATGGCTTTGCCTTCCAGTCTAAGCCTCTGCTCAGCAGCGAGCTTTATGATTGGTATGCCATCATTGGCGACCTTCACACTTTTGTCTGAGCTTGGGAGCTCCTTGGAGTAAACGGTCTTAGGCCCAGTAGCGTCAAGAGTGAACAGTATCTCATCCTTTTCATCATAGCCTTTAGACGGGGTTAAGACTGGAACCAATCCTATCCTATGAGCTATATACTCATCAAACATTGGACTTGTATTCTCATAGAAAGTAATTCTGTCTATAGCGAATACTGGTACGCTGTTTATAGATGCCCTCCTGAGCGCATTCGCATACGCGACGCTAACTCCGTTAAGACTGAACCTGTATACCTTGTCGTTATCTTCAAGAGGCTTCAATTCCATGCCTTCACTTCGGGTACTGCGTCTATATCTTTAGTTTAGCCGCAAAAACTTAAGAACTATTGGGTAAACTAGACTTTATGAATACAGAGCCTTTATTGAAGATGTTGCCACGCAAAAGAATATATACTTTCCCTATATCCCATATCCCAGAACGTCATAAAAACAGCAGAATCAACACAAATATTTAAAAATAAGCATATACAAATATCGTCATGGTCGGAAAAAGTAACCCACATGCATCTGCGAAGAACTATATGCTTATACTCGGGGCGGTAGTAATCCTGCTCTTCATCGGTGCCCTGATTTTAATAAACGGAACGCAATCACAGCTATCACAGCAGCAAACCCTCCCTACCAGCTACTGTCACGTTTCAATGGGGTACACTCCCGTTTTGGTCGGAAACTGCTCAAATAGCCCTCCCAATTATGTAGGCTATTTTAACGGCTATTCAAAGCAGGCCAGTTATATATTATCACAGACAAACATAACAATAAACAATAGTTTTACCCTGGCGTTCTGGTTCTATCCGCTGAGGGTGGGCGACGGTGTAAGCGGGGTAAACTACTCAGAGGACCTCATGGATATAGACAACGGTAGTAACGAATTACCGCAGATATACCTGGAATGGCGCGGCAACGGAAAATTCAATCTGAATATATGCACTATTAATAGCTCCTTTGAACCAAAGTGCACTGAAGAGTATAGAATAGAAAACTGGACCAAAAAGTGGGTTCAAATCATCGAAACATACAAAAATGGAAGTTTTGTCGTATATGCAGACGGTAGCCCAATATTCTCCAGTGCCGGCATGGTGGACAACAATAACAGCAATTACGAATGGGGACCTGCGATTAAAGGTCTCCTTATAAAGCACACAAAAGTCTATATCTCCTATTACATACCTTATGCCCCCGGCCTAGTAGACGTTGAATATGATGGATACATGTCAAACATCCAGATATACGGCAGCATGCTTAATCAGACAGAAGTATCTACTCTATATGCTGAAGGTATTGGTGGTCTGCCTGCGAATTTAACTTCCCTCTTGGGCTGGTGGCCCCTTGACGGAAACGCGAAGGATTACGCCTTTCCTCAGTATAATGGCACCTTATATGGTAATGTTTCGTTTGTACACAAATCAGGTAACCATGGATATTCATTCAAGTAAAACACTATCCACAATCAGATAGTCCAAACAAAAATGCATATATAAATTACCTGCAAATCAAACATTATAAATCTCCGTGACGCGATGCCCTTTACCAATATGCTACTCGAAGCTATCGGATCAAAAGGATTCGGGCAAGCGCCATTTATAAAGACATATAAAGAAAGGCAGCATATCTCAGTTTCAAAACTTGAAGAGCACAAGGACATAACATATATCAATCCGGGCGAGTTCGGAAAATATGTATATACAAGTGTCAAGGAAAAGAGATATATAGGATTCAAGGAGCTGACCTACGATTTTATTTTCACAGTATACGATTTGAATTCAAGGAGTGTGTTTGCAGCGAGATTGTATCGTAAGGACCCCCAACTGGATAAAAAACTGAAAGACGCGTTAAACATCTTCTTCAACTCGCAAAGAAGGCCCAATTTTGAGGCTAGGCTTATAGGGCTACAGAATAAAGAGGATTACTCTTACATAAGGGAAATTACTGAAGTCTTGAGTAAACGGGCGGTAGGAGTTTGCGAGATTGACATGTTCGGTGACAGCATAAGACATGTGGCAATCGACATCTCAATAGGTACAACGTATAACCTGCTTTTGTTAAATAGAACCTATCGCCCAGGAGAATTGAGGAACAATATCACAGAAGACCAGTTTGGCAGAACTTTGCAGATCAAGAGCTGAACTATGGTAAAGGCAAATAACCAACCTAACATGTTGTTTTAATGGTGCAGAATCTTAAACAATTCCTCTTTCAAATATTGGCATTGTCAGCAATTCTGGTGCTCTTCCTTGTATTAGTAATGCATGGATATTATGGTTCGGAAGGACCAGACGAATATTATTACAGCATACTTTCATACGACCTAGAAACGCACGGGTTTTTGTCTCTTGTAGGTATGGGTATAGACTCGCTTAAGTACCTTGTATTCTCCGGGACCGCCGTATTCTTTAAGATATTTGGCGCAAGCACTTTTACCGAAGTACTATACAACATAATCTTGTACGGTGCCAGCATATCGATGCTGTTTTTGCTAGGACGCAAACTGCACAGCCCTCAGGCCGGGTTATTGGCCGCACTTTTTTATTCTGAGTTTCCAACAGGTATAAATCAAGTTGCTAGCGGAGGCGATGACATAGCTATGGCGTTTTTTGCCATATTATCAATTCTGTTATTCGTGTATGCCATAAAAACCAAAAACAAAAATCTGAACTATACTCTCATGTTTCTGACAGGTTTCACTGCTTCTATAGGTATACTGTCTGTTGCCGAAGAGATCCTCATACTTCTCCCTATACTAATAGCGCTAGCTTATTTTATGTCAAAAAAAGAGGGAAGGCCTTATTTTGCGAAAGGCATGCTGTTTGCAATTGCCGGGATTCTAGCAGCGATTATTGTAATACTAGGTTTCGGATCTCTAGCATATGGAAAACCTATGTACGTGCCTATGGGATTATTGACTAACTATTCAGGAGGCTCATCAACCTCACTCTTATACGGGTTTCATTTATACCTACAATACATGTTCCCTGTAAACGGGCCTTTTGAAAATATCTACTTAATAGAAACGGGGGGGTATTTTCTCGTATTTATAGTAACTTTGCTTATCGCCATTGCATATAAAGATCGTAATGCATCCATTCCAGCATTATGGTTTATTTCTGTATTTTTGTACCTCTCGTTCGGGACAATGAACCTAACTCATTATATTCAGATCGATTGGGGGATACCATTACTAAGGTACCTGATGGTTATTGTACCAGCAACAGTTCTGATTATGGGAATCGGGCTGGCTGATCTGGTATGGGGCAAACCTACTAAAGGCAAACGCAAAAAGGCTTCGAATGGAAACAGGAAAAAGAAGCCCTATCTATACATAAAAGAGGCGACATTGATTATCCTCCTCGCATTTTTCACAATAAGCAACATAAATTATATAAACACAATAAAACTGTCGATGTACAGTTATGCCTATCCTTTCTATAATCTCGGCGAATTCATCGACACGCTGCCTGCAGGTTCTTCTATCGTGGTAGCTCAGGGCTTCCTCTCCGGTCCTAACTTTTTATTCCTCCTCGTACCCTATACAGATTACCAATACAACTTTACCGTAAGTTCGAACGAGATCAACTGCACGACATTAAACAGATACGACTACGTCCTATCCGTAAACAAAACACTGCAACAAGAGTGCAACATGCACCCTATATTCACAGTAGGTCCTTACCCTACCTATCTGCGCAAATACGACATATTAGCACAGTCATACAGCATATTCTCGCGCAATAGTACACTCCTTACCGAAAGTTACAATTTTACATATTACGTGTACAAGGCCCGAGGCTAACAATCAGAGCAGTAAACGCCTCTGCAATTCCACGTGCACCACTTTCCCAGAGGCAAATTCGCTTTTCTTAAGCACTATCCTATCACATATAAAGGTCCCAATATTATCACTATGCATGGCAGCAAAACCGCTGAGAATCTTATCCATGTTCTTCTGATACTGCCTTACTCTGCCTACGGTCAGATGCGGCACGAATCTGTTGGTTCCCCTCGGTATTACAATACCTTCAAGTGAATCCAGGAGCTTCGAATGTATACTTCTGATATCCTCTGCACCTTCCATAACCCCTATGAAAATCACTTCAGGTCTACGCCCACCGAAGAAGTCGAAACCTCCAAGCGACACGGGAAATCTGGTTTCATTAAGGTTGTTTAGTGCCTTGATTACGTGTGCCAGTTGTATTTTATTCAAATCACCAAAGAAATTGAGAGTTATGTGCAATGACTCTGTATCTACAAACCTAATCGTTCCAACCCTCCTAAGGTCTTCCATCCTATCGTATACTCTGCCCTTAATCTCATCCGGTATGTCTATTGCGGTAAACACCCTTGCTCTATCATCCGTTGGCTTCAATTCTATACACCCGTATATAGGTCGAGGAAACCTTCGTATTTATATTGAAACCCCTCATATATGTGGCAGTGCAATTGCTCCCCAACCAATCGTTTATAACCGCTAGGTTGCCCGCGCTGTTATTCAGGGTGTACAGGTCTACCAAGAAAGAATTTCCAATCTCCGTTGTACAAGTATCCGAATTGTTTGCCTTAAAAAATGGGAAATTTATAGTTTTGAATTTATACTCTTGGTTAAATCTTAGATAGTACATCATAGACTCGTACAGACTAAGGGCGAAACCATCGTTTTCTTTGACGTTAGAGTTTGTATAAATCGTAGCGATACTGTTCCCCGCCAGACTGGAAACATAACCGGCCACACTCCCAAATAAGGCTTCGTTCTGCAATGTAGCAACGTTCTGCAAGTGAAACGTTGAATAAAGGGGCAGCTCAAGAGCGAAAATACACAGCAAGGTTACAACTACAACCATGCTGCCTACCCTCCACCCTCCAGTTTTCCTTACCACCTCGAAAATAAAGAACAGGAGATAAGCGGCAAGCAGCGACATGTAGGGAAGCAGAATTATGAAATACCTGCTCTGCAACAGTATCGTGTTGTACGGGTGGTTATTGTAGAAAAACAAGGATAATGAGTTCGGACCTATAATAAAATAGATTACGCCAATTATGTACACCAGAAACATATACGTCATTATCTTATTCCTCTTAATCACGGCTATTACCCCCCCTATAACCGCAATACCTATTAAGGGCCCCGGGATCTGGCTATTGATTAATGCTATATACAGTTTAGTCTGTGGCAGAACATATGGTACAAATGTTACTATGGCGTTGTACATCAATCCAAAAGTATTAGGTATATTGCTATTATAGTACTTTAATACGAAAAATGGTTGGTCCGTTAGTAAATAGTAAACCAAGAACTCGATGACCAAAACAGAGATTATTCCCGCGGCGAAAAGTAGTACATAGCTAGGCCTAAGCACAAGTCCTGTCTCTTGCTTCCTATTTGGACTCCACTTCCTATCAAATTTTTCGATTAAGAACAGTATTAGGATAGACAAAGAAGACGCAACCAAAATCATAT
>JAJYZH010000011.1 GCA_021800135.1 Microcaldota archaeon | reverse complement strand
ATCCATATCTACACCGTCCAAATCCGGCATCCTCTCCTATCTCAAGGATAGGGACTTTCTGCTATGCATTCTGTAAAAGCAGTTTATTCTTTCATCTCATATTTCTTTAACTCTTTGTGTTTGTTGAGGAATGCCTGCATATAGCTGCACTCTGGAATTATCCTAAGCCCTTCCTTTTTTGCAAGATCAACCACCGTATCAGCGAGCTTTTCCGCTATCCCCTGCCCCCTATCATCCGGCGGAGTAAAAACGTGGTAGACAACAAGAATATCACTGTCCTTCCGATAAAGAAGCTCCGCTTCCCCATGCTCGGTCTTCACGGATATCCTGCCTTCGGACTTCTTTATCTCTCCGTACATTTTCCCTTCTTATACCCTATATTAATAATAACTTAAAAATCTGCCGTGCAATATCTGCACCTCTCCTATAACCACAATACTAAGGATTTTATACCCTGCCTACAAATCTTGACAAGATAGTGGTGTAAGTATGGCAGATAAAATAAGGTGCGCGCACATACTCGTGGAAAAGATGTCTACTGCACAGGAAGTTCTGGACAAGCTCAGCAAAGGCGAAAGCTTCGCGAAACTTGCTGGTGAATACTCGATGGACGGAACGAGGAAGCGCGGTGGAGACCTCGGCTACTTCGGAAGGGGTGTTATGGTAAAGGAGTTCGAGGACGCTGCCTTCAAGCTTGAGAAAGGCCAAGTATCAGGGCTAGTCAAGACAAGGTTCGGCTACCATATAATAATGCGATTGGAATAGACGTGTAGATATTGCAAATGAGGTAATGCGAAATGCCCAAGAATGCTGGTATCCCGATGGGCAAAAAAGGCCTGGAAATCAAGCGCATTAGAAAGGAAGCCAGAAACATGGCATTCAACGGAATATTCGCTTTTCTTACACTGCTGTTCGTTGTAATCTTTTATAGGGAAATAGCGCTGACTACCTTTCTGTTGGTTGTGCTTGCCATAGCATTTTTCGCCTATTACAGATCCCCTATACTGGTACCTATATTCGCCTTGGCCTGCTTTTTGGGCGTGATAGCTGAGATATTTGCAGTAAGCGGCGGGGTTTGGTCATACGGGCTGTCAGACTTTTTCGGCGTGCCCTTCTGGCTCTTTATTGTGTGGGGAAATGCAGCATTATTTATATATAGGACCGGGGTGGAATTTGAAAGGCTCGGATTCCACAAATAACGCAGAGCATATTTCATGAAGCTGGAATCCACACCCATACATTCTTCCAATGCATGAACAAAAAGTATTATAATCCTTGTCAAAGTCATATATCCAGATATCCTGTATTCTATTTTATCACGGGTAACAGGTGTAAATTTATGAGCCAATTTGGAAAGCAGTTCAGCGCAAAATCGAAAACAAAGAGTGCCGGCAACGGGAAGAAGAAAATAAAGTTCAGGGACAAGAGGCGAAGCGAAATAGGGAACTACTTCTCAGCTACCCGAGTCGGGCAGGAAAACGATGTTAGAAGTACCAGGAGGAGGGGCGGCGCTGTAGCGCAAAGGACCAGCAAAATAGCCTTTGCCAATGTACTTACTAAAGAAGGATACAAGAAGGCGAAAATAAAATCGGTAATGGAATCGAAGGACAACAGGAACTTCGCAAGGCAAGGCATAATCACAAAAGGTGCCGTAATAGATACAGAACTCGGCAAGGCGGTTGTGATAAACCGGCCAGGGCGGGAAGGTACGGTAAACGCCAAGATCATGGGTTAAAAAGTGAATGGGATGGCAGAACGGGTCTACGAATGCGATAAGGGGGACCACGAGAAGCTCAAGAGGCTTATGGAGTACGACCCCTATCTGGACAAAAGCCTTACCTCTGAACAGATAGAACAGGTAAGGAACGACAGGTATGCCAACATAATATTCGCAAGGCAGAGCTACGTGCTGAAGGACGGATCGTCACTTGGCATGGATGCAAAAAAATACTACCTTTATCTGAAGGCAGGAGAAGAGTTTTTCAAGGATGCGGAGGAGAAGCTGAAGAAGGAGATAACCGGCATAAAGAGGCTCGACGAGGAATCGGAAAAGAAGGTTATAAGCATAATAAACGAGGAGGAATCGAAAGGCAATTACGGAATTGGAATGATCTTGGGTGGATAAATGAACCTAATAAGCTCTGACGACCTGTCAAAGGAGCAGATCCTCGAGATATTTTCGATTGCGGATTCGATAAAGGAGGGAAAAGAGGAACTGACGCTTAAGGAGCATGCTGTGCAAGCCCTGCTTTTCCAGAAGCCGTCCACTAGGACCAGGGTCTCTTTTGAAGCTGCCATAGCCCAGCTTGGCGGAAATTCCGTCTATATAGACGCACAGTCTTCGCAGCTGAAGCGCGGAGAGACCTTCGCTGATACTGCAAGGATGCTGAGCAGTTACTGCGACTTCATAGTGGCAAGACTGTACAGCCATAACGACATACTTGAACTTGCCAGCAATTCCAGCATCCCGGTTATAAACGGCCTGACTGACCTGGAGCATCCGACCCAGGCTCTTGTAGACGTATACACGATGAGATGGGCCAGGAAGAATCTAAAGAATCTGAAGCTTGTGTTTGCCGGGGACATAGCAGCCAACACTGCAAATTCGCTAATGCTTACCGCGGTGAAGCTCGGCATGGAGGTTGCGCTTCTTGGGCCAAAAGGCTACCTGCCAGAAAGTTTCTACTTCACCAAGTCAAGGGAATACGGAAAGATAGACACTTACGACGACATAAAGGAAGCATTGGAGGATGCGGACATAGTGTACACGGACACTTTTATAAGCATGGGCCAGGAAGCTGATGCCGAGAAGAGAAAGAAGCTTTTCGCGCCATACCAAGTCAATACCAAGATGCTTGAGTATGCCAAGCCAGATGTACAGGTAATGCATTGCCTGCCCGCGCATAGGGGAGAGGAGATAACTTCAGAGGTCCTTGACGGACCTAAGAGCATAGTATGGGAGCAGGCAAAGAACAAGATGCTGCTCGCGAAAGCGGTACTGCTCTTCCTGTCAAAGGAGTAAGTCTGCTGGCATAGCCACTATCCGTTTCTTCGATACCTATAAATTTCTTATCAGGCAAGGCCTAAGTATGGACCTGTTTGCCAAAGTGACTGTTGCAATCGTGGTTATTATACTCATAGGAGCGCTGCTATTCGTGCTGCTGCAACACTTTTCCTCTTCAGCAGTGACAGAGAAACAGGCGGAATCATATGTGATAAGCGATCTGAAGCAGCAGAATCCAAACGTAAGCATAAGCATAATCAACGTCTCGCCTTCAACACTCGCAAAGGGTAGCTGGAACGTGATAGTGGGCCTGGTTTACAACGGGACACGCGCCTGTCCGACTGTCCTGATAGAGGGATACGACTACCCCGCGATGACGCTTCTCTCAAACATATACGACCTTTATACTACTGGCTGCAGGATATACGGCATATCCTCCGCACCCTCGTACGTAATAAGCCTGCCGCAGATTGCTGTAGCCCGGGCCACTAACGTATCATCTTATGCTTCATCGTATGTTTACTTCTTCGGATACGACAACACCATCGCCAAAGCCCACTACTTCTCCGCACTAAATTCCTCATCGACTCCTCTCAGCGAGAATTTCACAGACGTCTGGCTCGTCAACTACACGGCCACGAATGCGCATTATTCGGAATACATAGTGCTGAGCGAGTCGGGAAGCGTACTCGGCAACTATTCTGCCAGCAAGTGATTTTTTCCTATTTTTTACACAAAATTTTCAGTATAGGAAAGTGTAATCAAGTAAACGTCTATTTATCCAGATACAATAAGCGGTATATAAAGTTACAAACTACCATATATTCCCTCGTTTACATAAGGCTTTTAAACTTTCTCAGGTCATCTTTCCGTAGGCGATTAGATGAGCGACCTCGTCAGCGACGTATTGGGACAAAAGAGTGAAGAGTCGTTTAGCTCTTCTGAAATAAAGATTGTTACAGTTGGGTTCGGAGGTGCAGGGTGCAACATAGTAAACCGGCTTGTAAAGTCGGGAGTGAAAGGCACCGAATTCATTGCAGTCAACACCGATGCCCAGCACTTCAAGATAATCGACGACAGAATAAAGAAAGTGCTTATTGGGAGGACCATAACCAAAGGGCTCGGAGCAGGTGGGGATCCTAAGATCGGAACAAAGGCAGCTGAAGTCGACAGGCAATTACTCGAAGACGTTTTTTCAGGGGCGCAGCTTGTGTTCCTGTGCGCAGGAATGGGAGGCGGAACAGGAACCGGCGCAGCACCTGTGGCCGCACAGATTGCGCGCGAACAGGGCGCTATCGTAATATCGATGGTGACATATCCGTTCGACCTTGAAAGGGTAAGGAAGGTCAAAGCAGAAGAGGGAATACAGGAGATGAGAAAGTTCTGCAACAGCGTGATAATCCTGGACAACAACAGGCTGGTTAAGCTGGTGCCGAACCTGCCTATGAACGACGCATTCGCCCTGGCGGACGAAGTTGTGGCAAAGGCCATAGGCGGACTTGTCTGGACAATAACGCAGCCAAGCCTGATCAATATAGACTTCGCCGATGTGAGGTCTATAATGGCAAATGGTGATGTAGGCTTCATCTCTGTCGGAATAGGGAAGGGCAACGACAAGGTAAACGTGGCATCTGAAGCTGTCCTCAAGAACAAGCTGCTTGACGTGGATTACGAAGGTGCATCCGGTGCATTGATCCACATATCCGGGGGCGCTTCCCTGACAATAGGGGACGCGATAAAAGCCGGTGAGATCATAACCGAAAGGATGGACCCCAAGGCGAACATAAAGTGGGGAGCAAGAATAATTCCAGGCTATGACGAGCAGCTTGAGATAGTTGCGATAGTGACTGGCATAAAAGGCTCAAGCATAGTAGGAAGGATGGAAGAAAAACAGAAACAGACCTACGGCGACTTGGAAACTATTTAGTGGTGGAAACTGTGGCGACCGATGAGTTTACCGCAAGAATCGCGGTAGTGGGAGCAGGAGGACAGGGCAGCAACCTTGTCAACAAACTTCATACGAGAGGCATCAAAAGCGCGACTACGATAGCAATCAATACCGACGCGAAGCACCTGAACATGATAGGCGCGGACAAAAAGCTCTTAATCGGCAGGGAGATAACGCGCGGAATGGGTGCGGGAGGGTATCCGGAGGTAGCGGCAAAGGCTGCCGATGCAAGCAGGGCCGAGATAAGCGAAGTGATAAGCGGCTACGACATGATCTTCCTCTGCGCAGGAATGGGAGGCGGAACCGGAACCGGCTCGGCACCCGTGATCGCACAGTTGGCGCGCGAACAGGGATCCCTTGTTGTGGCTTTCGTTACATATCCGTTCTCACTTGAAAGGATAAGGAAGCAGAAGGCAGACTGGGGACTGCAGCAGCTATACAAGAATGCCGACTCCACAATAGTTATAGAGAACGACAGGCTGCTCAGCTACGCTCCGAATCTGCAGATAGAGAAAGCTTTCGACATAATAGACAGCGTTGCAATGGGCGCGGTAAAGGGAATATCTGACACCGTAATGCTTCCGAGCCTGATAAACCTGGACTTTGCAGATGTACGGTCTGTACTAAGGGATGCGGGCACTTCAGTGATAAACATAGGATACGGCGCAGGGACTGACCGGGTTGAAAAGGCTATAAAGTCTACGGTAACGCACCCCATGCTTGATGTAGATTACGAAGGGGCAAAGAACGCGATGGTGCACGTTGCCGGCGGACTCTCGCTATCAATAGAAGAAGCAACAAGGGTAGGCGCAGGGGTCACGGAAGGCCTAGACGAAAAGGCTAATGTGATATTCGGTGCCAGGCTAGTACCTGAGATGAAGGATGAAATACGTGTAATGTCAATAGTCACCGGGGTAACGCCAAGGTTCGGGACTGCAAAGTACTCCCCAACGCGCGTTTCCGAAACAGGCCTGGACTTCCTGAAAGGCATAGAAAGCGTCTGATTTGTTTTCTTTTTTTGCTTTCTTTATCTTCTTATTTTTGTGACTAAATTCAACAATTTATATATACCTTTGCAATAAAATCTAACTGTCCATTCTAATTCAGAGGATATTATGAGTGACGAGATCGAGCACGTTATAATGAAGGAGATAGGCAAAGGAAGGTTCATACTGATTGACGGGGAACCGTGCAGGGCTGTTGAGATAGACATCAGCGCCCCAGGCAAACACGGGTCTGCGAAAATGAGGATTACTGCCATAGGGGTGTTCGATGGGAAGAAGAAGACGCTCCTGAAACCTGCAGATGCTTATGCAGACGTGCCTATAATCACCAAGAAAAGGGCCCAGGTGGTTTCTGTCACGGGGGACCACGTGCAGCTTATGGATGCCGAAACCTACGAGGTGTTTGAGCTTCCAATACCCGAAGAGCTGAAAGGGAGTATAAGTGCAGGCATGAGTGTAGAACTTATAGAGACGATGGGCAGGAAGGTCATAACCAGGACAATAAACGAGTGAGGGGATATTATGGATATCATGATAGATTTAGACATGCAGAACAACGCGCTGAAGAGGCGTGAGGTAAAGTTCACGGTCACGCAGGATTCATCCACTGTCTCAAAGGCGGATATGCTTGCGGAGCTGTGCAAGAAGCTGAGTGCAAGTCCTGATAGTTCTATAATAGTCAGGATAGACCAGCAATTCGGGGAGAGAAAGAGCACCGGGATAATTCACATCTACCAGGACAAGGGAACGATGGAAAAGACGGAGCCTAAGCATGTCATGAGGAGGTCTGGCAAGCTCCCGGACGAAGGACCAAAACCAGAGGAAAAACAGCAAGTGCAGGAGCCAAAAGCCGAGAAAAAGAAAGGAGGGGATAAAGGAGATAAGGGGAAGGACAAGGCAGAGCAGGCGCCTGCCCCAGAGTCAAAATAAATGAGTGTTTAACATGGCTGGAGAAAAAAAGGAAAAGAAGCAGTTCAAGCAATACAAGCCAGGCAAGATGTGCATGAAG
This sequence comes from Microcaldota archaeon, assembly GCA_021800135.1. Taxonomy (GTDB): domain Archaea; phylum Micrarchaeota; class Micrarchaeia; order Micrarchaeales; family Micrarchaeaceae; genus JAKATY01. The sequence continues at coordinate 4,617 of JAJYZH010000011.1, read as the reverse complement.
TGCGGATCAAGGATGGCAGAGCACGCAGACAGATATTCATGCGGAAGGTGTGGATACACAGAATTCAAAACGAAGAAAGCCGGTGCATGATTGGCTCGTCCTAAGAAAGCTGGCGGCAAAGTAAAAAGGGGCAAAAAGGACGCAAAAAGTTGCTTCGCGCTGTACCTATCCTACATCTCGACACTCCTACTCGTAATATCTCTATTTCTATTCGGAAACTTATACAATTCCGGTATGATTACCCTAATATCGTTCGAAGCAGACAGCACCATAGCGCTTTCGCTGCTGTTCCCATCAATAGCGTTCGCCTACCTTCTTACAAAGAAACACAGCATGCGAGACATAATATCCGGGCTCGGGCTTAAGACTTCCAGCCTACGCCTAAGGGCAGTCGCTATCGGAATAGCGCTTTTCGTCTCCATATTCCTTTTGCAGGTAATATTCTCCGTTTTTCAGATAGTGACCCACATACCCCTGCCCACCAACGTAAGCATGGCGCTCCAGGGAATGCCAATCTACCTGCTCGTGTTTGCGGCCATCATAGCGCCTATAGACGAGGAGATACTTTTCAGGGGGTTTCTGGTGCCGAGGATCGGCATAATTCCCAGCGCCTTAATATTCGCGGCTTTCCACATAAGCTATCTCTCGATATCCGAGTTCATCGCAGCATTCATATTCGGCCTTCTTGCAGGATATGCGTTCAAAAGGACAAAATCGCTCTATACAACCATAATAGGCCATGCCCTGGTAAATATCGTTACCATACTTGTGCTAATGCTCTGAGGTGATCCCATGCGTATAAAAGTTGTGGCAGTATCCCCAAAGTATCAGGTCAACGTAGGGTACATAGCCAGAGTTTCAATGAATTTCGGAGTAGACAAACTGGAGTTCGTGTCGCCACGCTGCACGCTGACAGGAAGCACCGCGATAAAATACTCAAAGGCAGCGCGTGGGCTTCTTGAAAGGGCCAGAACAAGGAAGCATCTTCGGGATGCGATAAAGGGCACTTTCTCGATAGCCACGACAGGGATATGGCGCAAGGCAGAATCCGCATCAAAGGGCCTGTACACAATTAGCGAGGCACTGGAGCTAATAAGAAAAGCAGACCCCAAAGCAGTATCTATTGTGCTTGGCCGTGACGATACCGGTCTAAGCCCAAGCGAGATAAAAGAATGCAGCATAGCACTATTCATACCTGCGAACCCGGATTACCCGGTACTAAACATATCCCACGCGCTCTCGGTTCTGCTATACTCATTCATGTACAAGGCTTTATCAAGCAATTATGGCGGATCAACGGATAACGCTGCAACACAGGAAGAAAAAGACGCCCTTTCGAACCTGTTCAGAATGTTCGTATACAAGAACGGGGCAGTCCGGGACAAGAAAACCGTGTCACTTGCATTTAAGAGCGTTATAGACAAATCAAACCCTACAAAGAAGGAGCTTAGGTCTATAGCAGCAGCTATATCTCTGAAGGGAATGCCGGAAGGAAGAAAAAGAAACAGGCAATAATCACTTCATCGGCTTCTTGGTCTTTATTATCTTTACCTTAGACGGGACGATAAGTATCTTCTCCTCGTCGATCTTAGCGATGTCACCGTTCGTCTTGGTAATATACTCTTTCAATGTGTCTACTACTTTGGTCAGGGTGTTTGGCCTTTTCGCCATTTCAGATATATTAAGCAGTATTATATTTTTCTTGCTGAGTTCTTCCTCTATCAGGTTGACATCCGCTTCCTCCTTGAGTGCTACCGGCTTTACGTAAAAATCAGCTGGTTCGTTCATTATGTCCACATTCTCCATCTCAGCGGAGTTCATGTAGTCCTCTATATCAAGCTCTTTCGAAACACCCAGGGTCTTTCCTAACTTGTCAAAAATACTCATTTTCACACCATTCGCGACTTGTCGCCTTGATATATATCTTTACTTAGTTTTTTAATCCTTTCGTTGTGTCGTATATGTGGAAGTAAACCTACACCGGTTTATTATCACGTCATAGACTCAACTGTCCTATGTCCTTTCAGCAAATTATTTAAGCGTTGCACGACAAGTCTAGAATACCTCTTGCAGGCGGATGGATGATAAAGATAAAACGGGTCTATGAGGAATATGACGTCGCAGATGGGACGCGCGTGCTCGTAGATAGGCTTTGGCCGAGAGGAGTAAGGCGGGCATCGCCAAAAGTGGACATATGGATGCGCGATGTCGCGCCGAGTAGTGAGCTTCGGAAATGGTTCTCCCACGATCCAGGGAAGTGGCAGGAATTCAAAAAGAGATACCTCAAGGAACTATCTGAAAACGATGCTTTAGGCAAACTAATCGAACTGGTCAGGACAAACAGCGTGCTAACGCTCATATACGCAGCCAGAGACGAGCAGCACAACGATGCCATGGTATTAAAAAGCCTTCTCGAAAAGAAGCTTATAGTGAAGAGGGGTATGGACAGCAAGGCAAACTGATTTATGCGGTGTTCAACTGGGCAGGATTCTAATAGATACGAGCTCTATAGTCTATGGGTTCGAGAACAAGCTGGACGTATTTGGGATAGCTTCAGAAGCGTTTCCCGGCAGTGTCCTGTGCGTTTCGAAAGGTATAATAAGGGAACTGACCAAATTATCAGCAAATAATGGGCGCAGAGGGGTATCCGCAAGGCTCTCGCTGCAGGCAGTGGCCCTGGCAAAAGCGAAAGTGGAAAGCAGCACGAAAAGCGGAGACGCCTGGATGCTCGATTCGGCGGAAAACACCGCCATAATCGCAATAACTAACGATACTGAGCTCGCAAAAAGGCTTAAATCTTTAAATGCGAAAGTGTTTAAGCTTGCGAAGGACGGCAAGCTGAAATAGTAAATGTCCTTCAAGCATCAAGAGGTGCAAAGAGGTGCAAAGATGTACAAGATATATACCGTAAATGACATGTTCAAGATGCCGCCTTCGGCTTTCGGGGAGGACCTCGAGAAGGTAGCCACAGAAGAGCTCTCCAAAAGATACGAGAGTATCATAGACAAGGATATGGGGATAATAATAACGGTGTTTAACATAAGGGACATCGGCGAAGGGTTCATATATCCGAACGACCCGGCCACGCACCATGCCGTAGAGTTTGACCTTCTGGCATATATACCACAGGTAGAGGAGGTTGTTGGGGGAGAGGTTTCAGAATTGGCCGAGTTCGGGGCATTTGTGAAGATCGGCCCAATCGACGGCCTGGTCCACGTGTCGCAGATAACCAATGAATTCCTGACGTTCGACAGGAAGATACCGGCATTCACCTCTAGGAGAAGCAACATATCGCTGAAAAAAGGCGACTTTGTGTACGCTAAGATATCTACCGTAAGCCTGAAAAATTCGATAAAAGATTCAAAAATCGCGCTTACTATGAGGCCTGAGGGGCTGGGCAAACTAGAATGGACCGAAATAAAGCAGGGCCAGGCGAAGAAACCCATAAGAAGGGGTGGCAGCGGAAGCCATAAGTGATCGTATGGAAGAAAAAGTATGCAAAAGCTGCAGGATAATAATAAGCAGGGGCGACAAGTGCCCGATATGCGGATCAACAGATCTGACCAACAAGTGGAACGGCTACGTGATAGTTATAAATGTAGAGAAGTCCGAGGTTGCGAAAAAGCTGGATATCAAGTTCAATGGCACGTTCGCCCTCAACATAAAAGGCTGATTGCTGCCTGGCATTACTCCTTATTCTCAGCCTCCTTATCGGCAGTCTGCTCTTTTGGCCGTTCGAATTCCTCCTTAACATTGACCTTCTTTATGTCCTTAAGGTAATTAAACACGGCCGCAACCAGATTGGCCTTTCCTATGAAATAATCAGCGTTCTTCTTTACAGAATCTGAGAATAATATCTCCGCTTCCCCGCCATTAAGTTTCACTTCGGATGGAGCGACCCCGTAGGTTTTTCCCAAGCTCATTATCTTGTCCTTGCTCTCATTGAGCAGCCTCAATACCTTAACTTCGTAAATTATCTTCCTTCCCGCTTCCGGATGGTTCTGGTCAATCACGACCCTGCCGGAATTTACGCTTCTTACTATGGATGGTATGCCGTCTATGTCTATGCTCATTCCGGGTGCCGGGTCTATATTATGGGCCCTGAATTCAGAAAACGGCATTACCTTAACCAGCTCCTCCCTTCTCTCTCCGAACGCATCACCAGGCTCAAGAGTGAATCTCTTCGTCTCCCCCTGGTTCATGCCTTTCAGTTCTCTCTCCAGGCCCCTGACAACGCCATTGCTGCCTATAACTACCAGCGCAGCGCCATATTCCCTGCCTTTATCGTATATGCCCGCCTTTTCTGCCTGCTCCTTATATGTCGTATAAAGAAGCGTATTGTCAGCTTCTCTCCATGCGCTGTAATCTATTTCAACAAAATCTCCATCCTTAAAACTCATGGCATCATCTTTACTATTAAAGCGTTAAATGCAAACCAGGACAAAAACAGTGCGGTAAAGCTGAAGCTTTTATTCCTTGGCATACAAAATAATCAAAGAATATTTTGGCGCTAACTATTAAATACTATCGTTAAGAGTATGTTGATAAAATTTCAACACGCCCGCAAACTCCTATCCTTGAGATAGGAGTAAGGGCGTGCAAAGAAGGTATATAAGA
>JAJYZH010000010.1 GCA_021800135.1 Microcaldota archaeon | reverse complement strand
GTTTGCAGGATTAATATTACCGCATTGGCATACCTGTTCGGTTACTTTAAGCACTGTTTCCTCTCTAGGCTTCATTCCATATGCTATCCTAATCTCATCTGATGCGGCGTCGGGATGCATCTGCTGGTAAATACGGTGCATGGCAGTACCAGGAGCCCAGCCTGCAGCAGCTTCCAGACTTGCGTTTGAAATTTTAGATGCCATAATACTACACCATCGGTGACGAAAGGCATAAGGATAGCATTTTTTAGGGTTGACACCTGCACGCAATGCCACCTTATGCAACATGGCTCTCAGTCCATCCACAGTCATCGGTTTCTTCTCTTTATTCCACAACTCATGCAGGAATAAAGGGTCTTCTGGATCGAGCTTGGCTGTTTCCACGTACCTGCTCGCAGCTCCGATGCAGTTTATGAGAGGAATACGTCGAGAACCTGTCTTGGTACCAGTTGGAATTATCAGTGCAGGGTTCTTTCCAAGCTGTAGATGTTTCCGCTTCAGTGCAATTATTTCATGTGTCCTAAGTGGGGCATCAGTAATGAGACTAATTAAAAAAAAGTCTCGAGTGTTCAGACAATTTTTTAGAAGTTTCTTAATATCCTCTTCACTTGGTAGATCCTCCCATGTCATACCATTCTCATAGTCTGATGTGGTGCTTATGAAGGCTACTTCCTTAGGTGTGAATAGAAATTTGCCTCGCTCATCAACCTCGCCATAGTGCCACTTGAACAGCACCTTCAAGGTTATTTTTATCTTGGTCTTCGTTTCACTTCCCACATTTAGTGCATTGATGTTAGCAACGCACTCCTCTAGCTGTTTCCTTGTCGCCTTTAGTATGTCCAGTTTCTTGCTTGGCATACACTCCAGCAACTTGCTGTATGTGTAAACGTAACGCAACATGGTGCGTGGCTTGGCGTTGCGTGACTTCAGGTAGTGTGCTACGAAGTCCTTTATGAGTGCCTTATTCGCTTTCGTATAAGCAGGATTAGCCTCTATTCTGCGAATATAGCCGTCTATCTCAGGTTGCCAGCGATCCACGCCGTTCTTAGCCTTCTCGTCTGCGCTGTCCATCGGATGACATTAGCTAGATAAGTATTTAAATACATACTAAGGGAATGTGAACTATAACAGCATCGCCCGAAGCAGGGATTGGACCTGCGACCTACTGGTTAACAGCCAGTCGCTCTACCACTGAGCTATTCGGGCTTGAAAAATGGAAAAGGTTCTGCAAGGTTCACTACCGCGAGTGAGACATAGGCGTTGTTCTCTAGAGATTTGAGGAATTCAAGCTTGTTGCTTGAATAGTTGTAGCTTATAAAGTTAAATACGTTTGCTGATTTGGTTTCTGAATACAGGATTAGCACGGATCCATCATAAGCGGTATTGAACGCGCACAGGTACTTCTTTCCATTATGCCCAAACTGGTATACCCTGCCCATCTTCTCCTCCTGCGTCACTCCAGCCAGCATGCCCTTTATCAGAGACTCCGGATCCCGGACCTTGAAAAGCAGGAGGCTTTCCTTCCCATCTGATTCGCGTCCCTTGAACGGGTTGTTGAGCAACTCGATTATCTGGATCCTATAGGTCTTGAAATCGTGCTGTTCCATATCCACTTCATCCTTGAACTCGAGCTTTTCTAAAGCTCCGGATGGCGAGTATATGCAGAAGTTTGCAATCTTTCCTGTCTCGAATGTGTATATGTTACTTGATTCATCAACTCTCTCCCCAGGCAGCATAAGAGTATACGCTCCCCTTTCCTTAACAGCAAATATTATTGGCGATGGAGAGAAGGTGCAGGCTGCGCGTACCATATCTTCCATAGATTTGAGGCGCACGGAGTAGGTCGTTATCTCCTTCTTCTTTGACTTGTCGCCTTTCTTAGCCATATCCTTACCGCATTACTATTTTTTATGATAGCAGTAGATTGTTTCCGGCAAGATATAAAGAGTTTTCTAGTCATGCGTGCTTTGCTATAAGCCCTATCAGGTACTGCACTGCGTACACTGGCGCATAGACCACAGGATAGATCAGTGTGCCTTGGTTCAGCGCCATAAGATCATTCATGAGGGTCGCACGCACGGTGAATGTTATATTCTCGGTTTCGTATATGGATGGACTTGTCAGGGAGCTTATCCTAAGCTTCGCGTGCCAGGTATATGGGGTATTTTCGTATATTGGGAAGGTAAATTTGCCTGTTGTGCTGTGCGGCGCTATCACTGTCGCGCTCTGATTGAATCCAGGAAGACCGGATACCGTTATAACAAAAGGGTTGTCGGAAACCCCGGTGTTGTTTATTGTAACGTATATGTATGCGGGAACGCCAAGTCCTGCACTGATGTCTTGCGGAGTCGCATTGAACTTAAACACATTCGGAGTAACATTTATGTAAGCCTTGAAGGTAACCGGATTTATACCTGAATAGTTGCCCAGGTTTATTGCAGTAAGGTTGAAGGTATACTCCCCAAATGAAGCCGCGGGGGAAGGCCTGATCTCAACAGAAAGCGTTTGGGTGTACAGTGATGAATTTGATACTATCCAACCCTCTGGCACGCTAGTAGCAACTAACTTGTTCCAGCCCAGGGGTATCGTCTGACCTTTTGCGTTGGTGGTGTTCGAAAGTATAGTTATATAGAAGGTCTGCCCTGGCCCGACATTGCCCAGGTATGCGCTGCCGTTCTGCGAAAGCGATGCGCTATATGGTTCTGACATCTGAATATAGGAAGAGCTTGCAAGCGGCAGAAGCATGAGCAAGACAAATGATGGAAGCAGGTACCTCAACATTGTTGCACCAGACAATTAATATTCGTAATATGACATTCAACGTATATATTTATATTCATTTTTCAGGTGTACACCACGGTGAAAGTGGCGACCCTCTTTATGTAGTGCACTGGGGGCATGTCCGACACCGTGTAATTTATCCAGAAATAACCGCTGAAGGTATAACCGACACCGCCTGTGGCCTTGCCATTTCCATCGAAACAGTATACCTGTATCGTGTTGGAGCTGTCGCTGTATATTGTCAGGCCGTTTTGTATGTCGCTGTTTGGATAATAAGATGAGGAATAGCCAAGTACATTAACGTTTCCGTAAGCCGGGGCATCGGAGCTCGAGTTGACGGATTTTGAACATGCGGCACCTGTTATATCGATCGTCCCGCCGGTAGCCTGCACGAGCTTAATTGTAAGTGTGGAATTGGCGTCTAGGGAGTAGGCTTGGCAAAAGAATCCTGGTGCAGGGGTGCATACTATAGAAGATAGCTGGGGGTTGAATATGTTCAATGAGAATACCACATAGAGAGCAATGGTTATTATCAGTATCGCCAGGCCGTATGAAACCATGAAGTCAAGTGCAGCCTGAGACCTAGCATGCATGACTCGCATATTTTATTCCTCCGGTTCTTCTCCGGACTTGCCAACATGCAACCTTATCGAACTGCCATCCCTGGTTATCTTTATGTCAAAATTATCTACACCAAACATTTTCTGCAGTTCTTCGTATGTATATGAACCTATTTCCCCTTTCTGAGCCCCTTTGTCTTTGTTTATCTCCTCCATCCTCTTTTTTATGTCGTTTTTTTCTATCTTGTTGTATGCAAGGGATAGTTTGGGGACTTCTTTCGATTCGAATAGGCTTTCTATATTTAAATCTATAGATCTGTACCCGGCATCCTGAAGCATGAAAGGCAGAACGGCATTGAATTCTGATTTAACCCCATCCACAGTTGAACTGACATCACTCTTCTTCCCTGCTATTATGAAACTCTCTGTGTTTATGAATCCAACAAACACGGCGGGTGCCTTGTTCTTTATTAAGTCTTGGAGCAGCTGCGATATAAGCCGTATTATAACCATCGCATTCTTTTCGCCGAGCTGTCTGGCGTAAGAGCCTATGTTTTCTATGCTCAGCGCACCTATTTCGTAGTCTTCGTTCGAGTCCAGCGACTCGCTTACAACCTTTGAGATCCTCTCTTCATCGGGCAGGTCTATCAGGGGATCGAACCGTTTGCCTTTCTTTTTCAGGAATATGGTGACTAAGTTCCTTAGCTCGTTTGGATCGAATGGCTTTTTTATATAGTAGTCAGCCCCATACTTTATACCTTTGAACCTGTTGTTTGTAGGATCCATCGCACTGACGAGGATCACTATTGAACCATTGGTCTCCGAGTCGCTTTTTATCGTCTGGCAGATGTCAAGCCCATCCTTGTTGGGGAGCATCAGATCCAATATTACGAGTTGCGGCTTGTAATCCCGCACCATGCCCATCGCTTCCCCGCCATCATATATCTGTCTTATCTCAAACCCCTTCCCTATAGACAAGGCCATCAGTTTGTTTATGCTTTTGTCATCTTCCACTATAAGGACACGGTTTATTTCGTCCTGCTTAAGGGTATAATAAGTTTGTATTCCGCCGCTGCTTCTTGAAGCTATAGTCTTGCCGTCAACAAGTTCAGACAGTGCCGTGTCAAGTTTCTGCTTAGATATGTTCCTGCTGAAGGCGATATCGCTCAGCTCGTCGTATGTTATCTGTTGCTTCTCATTTATTATTGACAGGATGTCTGAGGAGATGCTATCAAGGGCCATTGGAGTCACCTGCTATCTATATCTACAGCAATAATAATATGTTTTGCTGTAAGTGGCCTTTACCGGCATAGGTAATGCGTTTAGGCCTGCGAAGGGAATATATATTTTGCGAGAGGATAATCATCGGCGTTGTTTACCTGCTTGCTGAATATGGTGTTGCTTTGGCTCTTGAAAAACACAGGAAAAGAAACAGTAGGAAATCCCTTTATCTGGTTGTGGCGATCATAATTATAGCAGTTGCAGCAGCTATTGTCCTCAATGGAGGGAAGTACACATACCTTAATGCCTCGAAGAGTCTGACAATACGCCAAACGCCTACTCTCGTAGGCATGAACGGCGCTTATTTCGCAATAAGTTTCCATTCCTATTCAAGCAACAGGACAGATTTGCTGATATCTGAGCTGCCTATATTCATACAGCCTGAAGCCCTTGTCTCAGTAGGTTATGGAAATGCCACGCATGTAAATATTGGAGGTAAATATGCGAACCTCGAAATCAAACTCGATGCGGCGACCCCATCTTCGGCCAACGTGACACTTATCCCTGTAGATCCAAGTCTTGGCATAGCCCCTGATTCGGCTTACATCACAACTATTAACCCATTTGTTGCAGGAAGGAACCAGGGTTCTACTCCAGTGGTAATAAGCAACGCTTCGACTACTCAGACCACTACCTCTATAGCTTCTACTTCTACGACCACTATAGCACAGGAAACCAACAAGCAGAAGGCAATGAATGTGCTGGAGAGAAGCACTTACTACTCTCTTATGCAGAATTATACGGAGATGTACGCAAACGATAGCAGCTGCACTTCGGCACTTTACAACTCCAGCTATAACACCCACTACGGATACCCTCCAAGAGGGCTTTACACATACCAGAACACAAGCCTTGTTGTGCCGTACAAGATGAATATGACGCTAAACAGCAGTAGTACAAATATTTATACCGCAATATACCGCACGTACTCCCACGAATCCTCCACTACAGGGATGGCATTGGAGGTTGGATTAAACATAACATCTGGCACGATAATTAGCGTCGTATCTGACGGTGTGTTCTACGGTGATAACTTTACAACAATCTTCAACGGTTTCAAGATGGCGAGCAGTGTTGGAAACGCGTGCGGCATAATGATTGCATGATTGTGCTTTCTGTCACTTCTTCTGCTCTTTTGCCTTTATAGGCAACAGGAAAGAGAATGTTGTACCTTTGCCTTGTTCCGATTCAAATGATATATGCCCATGATGTAAGGATATTATATCCCGCGTTATCGACAGTCCCAGGCCTGTGCCTGCTCCGTCCTGCTTGACCAGTTCCTTCTTAGGCGCTTGATAAAACTTCCTGAATATCTTTCTTTTATCCTCATCGCTTATACCTATTCCCGTATCGTTTACACTGCATTCTATCCTTTTCTTGCTTTTCTTCCTGATGTGTACGTTTATAGAGCCTTTTTCCGTGAATTTGATTGAGTTTCCTATAAGGTTAACGAATACTTGGATAAGCCTGTTCGGATCTGCGGTTATGCTAGGCACATCGTATTCTACTATCCACGAGAAGTCTAGACCTTTTTCTCTTGCAGACTCTTCCAGGGCCTTTATGCTCGGATTGTTCTGCATCGCCTTCAGGTCTACTTCCTTCAGGTCGAGCTTTACTTTGTTAGCCTCGAGCTTTGTTGCATCAAGCACCTGCTGTATTATAAGCGTCAGCCTGTCTGACTCGTCTAGTATGGTCTTTACAAAACCTTTCTGCTCATCGTTCATTGCGCCATATTCCCCATCATACAACAGCTTAGAGAAGCCTTTTATAGCGGTAAGCGGGGTCTTGAGCTCGTGTGATATGTTATATATGAATTGTGATTTGAGCTCGCTTGTAGATTTCAGGTTCTTTATCTCATTATCCTGTTTCTTTATCGTTGATTCCTGGTCATTGAGTAGCCTTTTTGTCTGAAGCTCCTTCACAGATATCAGGTACTCTATTGCATTGTCCTCATCTTTGAGCATGCGCATGGAATGGGTAGCGGGAATAGTGTCTCCGCTCTTGCTGAACAAGTTTATGTATGTTCCGTCGATCTTGCCGCCATTTTTTACGTATGTCATATCCCTGTCCAATATACTTGTATCCTGATAGAGGGATTTAACCTCTCGGCCTATTATCTCGTCTTTCTTGAATCCCAGAACAGACTCTATGGTAAAGTTGCACTCCCGTATATAACCAAGGCCATCCACCCTCATCACCATATCCGATGATATGGAGGTGAAGTCGTTCATTAGTTCCTTGACGTCTTTTATGTATTTCTCTGCATTAGCCTTCACTACCATGACGGTATATCCGTAGTACTGCTTAGCAAAAGAAAGGCGGACGTGCGTCATCCCAGAATCCCCAAGCGCAAGGTCTACTGTCGTATTGTATGTGGAATTTTCTGGAAGCGTTTCAAGCTTCTTTGTGAGTGGTCCGCGCTGTTTTTCATCTATGTAACTCAGCATGCTCTTCCCGTATAGCAGGCCTTTTGGATAGTTGAGTACGGAATCTGTATTACCCTGCACTTCGAGTATCGTGAAATCCGTGTTTAGCATGAGGGCGCAGCTGTAGTCTGTACTGCTTACTGCTCCGTAGAGGCCTGAGAGCACGTATGCATTGGTGTTCTCCTGGAAGAACATGTGGAATAGGCTGTCACCTACGCTTTCTACATGTATTGAATAGAGGTGTTGGTTGTTTACCTTGTGCTTTATCCCGGAATGCTGCTTGGCTGACTGTTGCATCTTATCTATGCCTATCCCAATCTCGGAAATGTTTCTGGTCTGTTGCGATATTCCTAGCTCCTTTATCGAGCTTTTGTTGAACTTTACTATTGACCCATCCTTTGATACTAACAATTGCGGAGTAGGTGAATTGAAAGCTGCATCGAAGTAGCTGGCGAGCTTAATATTAAGCCCGTTTTCAGATCGGTACATCAGCGCAAATCCGGCTAAGTATGCCGCGAACGTTACGCTGTTCAGCAGATCGGCTGAGAACTTGTTCTCCTGTTCAGAAAGCATCTCGAGTATCGTGAAAACCTTGCCATTTACCACTATAGGGAAGAGTGCACAACTCCTGTAACCTTTATTCTTGTAATCTATAAGCTCCGGGAAGGCAGAGTATTCGCTGAGTTGGTTGTCTGTGTAGACTTTCTTGGTGTTAATTACATAATCGAATATCGAGCCTGCCGCTCTGCTTCTGGAGGCGCCATTGGCCTTTACCTCTTTTATTCCGAACACTGCCTCTACAGATGACGAGAACTTGCTGACCATCTCTTCCTCATTAGTCGAGTTGCTAAGGAAGGGCAGTATGTCGGTAAGTATTTTGTTAAGAAGAAGTTCGGAAACCATATTGTCGCCATGCCGCCATATTACATTGCACACGAATACTTTTTATATTTTCCATAAGCCAGAATTTAATCCGATAGCAATTAATACATGCCACTTCAATGTAAACAGCGGAGGGTTAGAAGCTTGCGGTAGATTTCATGGATAAGGTGTTTGAGGGTGTTTTCTCCATAGATGGGAGGATTGCCACTGTCAATCTCGACAGGGGCAGGAAAGTTTACAATGAAATGCTTACTGAGATCGGGGGCAAAGAGTATAGGTTCTGGAACCCCTACAGAAGCAAACTTTCAGCCGCTATACTCAAAGGCCTTAAGAATTTCCATATCAAGGCCGACAGCAAAGTACTCTATCTCGGGGCAGCCACAGGCACAACAGTAAGCCATGTAAGCGATATAGCAAGGGATGGCAGGATATACGCCGTAGAATTTTCGGAAAGGAACATGCGTGAACTCATAAAGGTTTGCGAGAGGAGGAAGAATATATTGCCTATACTTGAGGATGCGAGGTATACAGAGAGGTATGAGCAGTATATTGAGGGGGTAAAATGCGATGTTATATATCAGGATGTTGCATCGAAAGAGCAGGCGGACATACTTTTGAAAAATGCGAAATTCCTGAAAAAGGGGGGCTATGCATATTTCGTGATAAAATCGCAAAGCATTGATATATCCCGGAAGCCTGAGGAGGTGTATAAGGAGGCACTGGATAAGGTAGGTGGGGATTTCGAGGTGTTGGAAAGGATAGGCATAGAGCCCTATGACAGCATGCATATGTTTTCAGTGCTCAGGAAAAGATGACTACTTCGACATGAATATGAATCTTTTAGTGCCCTTTTCATTACCATCGAACGTGGCGAATCCGAATCTTTCAAACTGTATTACTTCCCTCTCTTGCAGTTTGTCTGCATAGGATTCCACGTATCCGCTGCTGGTCTTCAGGCTGCCATCTATGAAGTTGTCATCCTTGTCAACCATCTCTCCGGGGACCAGCACGTTGCATTTAACATAGTTGCCTTCCGATACCCATTGGACTTTCTTCATATCTTTATTACCCTGATCTTCGATTGCGGAGCCGTGTATTGCGCTTTTTGATATCGAAGATACCTTAACCCCTATAAGGTCCTTTAACCTTACCTCCGAACCTACGTCAAGTCCCTCGGCGTCCGGACTGCTTATGTAGAATACGTTCCCAACTTCGTATTCCCTTTCTCCCAGATTACCGTTCGGATGCAGTGCCATCTTTACCTTCCGATTTGCGAATCCTTCTAGTTCTAACCTTATAGGGTTTTCCACGAAGAAAAGCCTTTTCGCAGAAGGGTCCACCAACCTTTTGTTTTCGGCCATCAGATATGAGATATCAGTAGTGCTGCCAGCCAGACTCATTCCAAAGCGCAGGACGAATTTCTTTATTGCCTCTGGAAGAATACCGCGCCTGCGCAAAGCTGCAATAGTTATGAGGCGAGGATCATCGTATCCACTTACGAGCCCCTTGTTTATGAGTTCATTCAGCTTGCGTTTTGATGTGACTGTCCCTTTTATCTCGAGCCTGGCTTCGTAATGCATTCTTGGGACACGCAGGCCGAGAAGATGCAGCAGTTCTTTGTAAAGAGTGTCTCTGAGTTCATATTCCTTGCTACGCATAGCGTCTGTGACCCCGTGTATCGAATCCATTATCGGCGTGTTGAAGTCGTACGTGGGCCATACGAGGTATTTGTCTCCCTGCCTGTAATGCGTGCTATTCTTTATGCGCATCAGCGTAGGATCCCTCATTGCTGTGTTCTGCGAGGCTATGTCTCCCTTGAACCTGAGGACAGCCTTGCCCTCATCGTATTCGCCGTCTAGCATCTCCTGAAACATTACCATGTTTTCTGATTCTGGATTATGGGAATGAGGGCATTCTATGCTTTCAAACCTGTATTTCTTTATTGTCTCAGGCTCGCAGGTGCACACGTATGCTTTGTTAATCTCTATCAGTTTCCGCGCATATTCGTATTCCTTCTCTATATTGTCGCTTGCATAGTATTCCTTATCGAACTTTGCACCCAACCACTCGAGGTCCATCTTGATGGAGTCTACGAACTCCTGGCGTTCCTTCTCTGGATTTGTATCATCAAAATACAGGAATGCCTTGCCTTTGTAAATCTTCGCCTGTTCCTGCTCCAGAAATACCACCTTCGCGTGGCCTAGATGAAGGTAACCGTTTGGCTCAGGAGCGTAGCGCGTTGCAAAGTTGCCCACCTCAGCGCCTTGAAGCTCCAGGTTCGGATTCGCCGTCTTTTTAAGTTTTTCTTTATATTCCTCCTCGAACTCGCTTTCGTACTTTTTGAATTCGGACATCTGCTGCTCTGGCGTTAGGCCATTGATGTCCTTTACCACGTTAGAGACCGCGGTTTTCAACTCTTCAAGATTAGACCCTTTTCCTACTTTTGAGATCGCCTTGCTGAATACGCTTCCGAAACTGGCTTTGCCGTTGTAGTCTACCGCGTTCTTTATCGCGTATTTTCTGATCAATAAAAGTATATCCTCTTCCATCGGTATGCACTCACTTTGCAGTTACCTCTATCTCGTTATTGTATACTGTGTAGGCTTCAGGGAAGGTATTGCTGGAAAGATACACCTGTGCCAGTACATTAACCTTGATTTTCGAACCAAGCAGGCTTATGCTGCTTACCCCTGTCTGCGATACAAAGCTGCCCACAGACACGTTGATTGCATGGGATCCGTAATAGAGGGTCAGGTATTGAGGCAGTGAGATAACTGCAGTCGCATTCCATGCAATGTAATTCCCTATGGGCTGTGTGCTGATAGTCTTATAGATATCGTAGGTATCTAGAAGCCCTGAGTATATTGCAAAGCTGCCGTTGCCCTCTGGGAGCATGTTTGATATAGACCCGTTTGACATGAGTTTTGAAAGCGTGGAATTGAGCGCCCCTATGTTTGCTGTGCTGTAATTTGATAGCGTTATCCTAAAGTTTGGGGTGTAGTTTGTTATGGTGGCGTTTGCCTCGCCACTCACTACCAGCGTACTCGAGCGTATTGTAGTAGTTGCAGAAGAAGTAGACGTGCCTGAGCTATTGTTCCCGAAGGCAAGGTAGGAGGTAACAAACATTATTGCCACGATCATTGTACCTATGAACATTACCATGCGTTTTCTTTTGTCGGGATCCATAAAGTGACACCCTCTCCTAACTAAAGGTTAGGAGCTTCCCCAGAAGCTTTGATGAAACTTTCTTCGAAAGTTTCTGGGTATGTTCTCAGTTCCTCGACACTGCTTGCAATGCCCTTTGCATCGTAGAGGCAACTATCTCCCTGAGCGTCAGTTCGGGCAAGTCCTGCCCTACCTCTTTTGAGTATATTTATTGCGGCGTTTACGTCCCTATCCATATGCATGCCGCACCTGTTGCAGATGTATTCCGTCGTCCCGAGCGGCATATCCATTATGTTGCCGCAGTTGCTGCATTCCTTTGATGTGTTTCTTGCATCTACTTTTATGACTTCCATACCAGCACTTTCAGCCTTGTACGAAAGCATGTTTATGAATCTGTTCCATGAAGCATTCTGGATCGAACGTGCGAGCCTGTGGTTCTTTTCCATGTTCCGTATGTTGAGGGATTCAACTGCAAATGAGGTATAACCTGCGTTTACGAGTTCGTCCGACAATTTGTGCATGAAGTCGTTTGATTCGTTGGTAACTTTTGACCATTCTTTCTGCAGTTCCTGCTTCGCCTTCTGCCTCCTAATCGACTTCGCCTTGCGCCTTGCGGTCTTCCTCTGCCAGTGCGAAATGTGTT
>JAJYZH010000009.1 GCA_021800135.1 Microcaldota archaeon | reverse complement strand
CTATTTGTTGGACAAAGTCTTTAAACCGGGTTTGGGACAAAAATCCCCTTCTACCCTTTTAGAGGATTCCCCTTGCCTTTCGTTATTACAATGTAAACCCTTCTTCCAATATACCTTCTAGGTACATCGGCTTTTGCAGATGTACCTATCGGCGTAACCACGCGTTCTAAGAATCCCTCTATTTTCTTTTCCGTAAGTATGAAATTCCCTTTTTTGAGTTCTATTCTTCTCGGCATTAATTCACTTAATAATAGTTATCTATAGATAACTATAAATACTTTGCCTTTTAATATATATGCTATGACAAAAAAGAAAAGGTTAACGAATAGGCAGTTCCGGAGGTTCTTCAAGGAGTTCAAGATCCTAATGAAGAACTATGGTGAACTATCGGAGAAAAATCCCACCGACTGGAAAAGATACGAGAGGGAATATGCGGATCGGATAAAATATGTTGCCAAGGAACTGAACGGCCTTGCAAAATCTGCAATAGATTTGGTACATGTAAATACATCTTCTCTCGGAAGACCTGCGAAACTTTCGCTGCAGCAGAAGGTAGTCGCACTCCTTCTCAAATCGATTTTCGAGGAACACAACAGGCCAATGGCAGGCCTCATGTCGCTTTTCGGCGCGTTCTGCGGAATTGACATATGTTACAAAACGATTGAAAGACTGTATTCTGACGAACTTGTCAGGGTTGTCGTACACAACATGTTTGTTCTATCAGTAAAACGCAGATGCGATAATAGGGTAGATGTAAGCGGCGATGGGACAGGATACAGCCTTACGGTTACAAAACACTACAGGACACAGATCGATAAAGAAGGTTATAGGAAGTTCGTCTACTCTTTCAACCTTATCGACATTAAAACGGGGCTGTACATCTGTTATGGTTCCGGAATAAGATCCGAGAAAGAGGCGTTCGAAAACGCGATAAAAATGTTGAGACGGATTGAGAGGGAGGCAGGAATAACGGTTGGTACTGCGCGGTTAGACAGGTACTATAGTTACCAGTCTACCTTGAAGTACTTTGACGATGAAACAGTGTTATATATACTGCCTAAGAGTAACACAAAAATAAACGGCCCGCCAAGATGGGGAAGGATATTCAAACGTCTGATTGCAGATCCGTTGCAGTACCTTATGGAGTACTATAAAAGGGAGAATTCTGAAAGTAATTTCTCCGCAGACAAACGTGCATTTGGATGGAAAGTATGGCAGAAATTGGACGAAAGGATCGATACTGCGATAGGTTGCATCGCCGTACTACATAACCTATTCAGGATGGGTTATGGATGACTTTTGTCCCAAACTCCTTTAAACCGAAAGATTTAAATATCTTTTTATACACTACTATCTTGCTTATTTTGCGGAATATTTAAAAACCTTTCTGGAGGTTTCAGACGTTACGTTCAACACTAAAAGTGAGTCGAATGGCAAAAAATGCGAAGAAAGCGCAAAAGAGACAGAAGGCTAAAAACTTAAAGGCAAGGAGGCAGGCGCCTGCGCCACAAAAGCAGAGGATCAAGGTAGAGGGAAAGAAGATAAATATCCAAATAGACGAGCCGAAACCGAATGTCATGCCACATGGGGAGGCAGAAGACATCACCGCACAGCCTGCCACGGGCAGCTCATCGCAGGCTATGCAGCGCCGCGAGGCGACACAGGCTCCAGTACTCAGGTGCCCTAGCTGCGGCAGCACCGACATAATAGTCGACCATGAAAGAGGCGAAAGGGTCTGCAACAACTGCGGCCTGATAATAGAGGAGAACATCGCCGACATGGGTCCAGAGTGGAGGGCTTTCGACGCAGAACAGAAGGCGAGCAGGGCAAGGACCGGCGCCCCCATGAAGTACGCAAGGGCGAACAAGGGATTGGTCACAGAAATAGACCTTTACAATAAGGATATAAGGGGAGTCAGGATCCCTGCAAAGAGGCAGGCACAGCTATACAGGATGAAGAAATGGCACAAAAGATCCAGCATAGCGAACTCCAACGAGAGGAACTACCTGATAGCTTTCCCAGAGCTGATAAGGGTAGCAAGCTACCTCAACCTGCCTGACAACATAAGGGAGAACGCCGCGCTATTATACAGAAAGTGCGTCAAGAGCAACCTTATAAGGGGAAGGCCCATAGAAACGGTTGTCCAAGCAGTGATATACGCAGCCTGCAGGAAGGCCGGCATGCCAAGGACCCTGGATGAGATTGCTACAATATCCGGGCTGCCTAAGAAGGAGATAGGCAGGGCCTACAGGGCGATATCTCACGAACTGGGGCTTAAGATCCCGCTTACAGATCCAATAAGCTATGTTCCAAGATACGTGACCGCGCTCAAGCTCAGCGGCGATGCGCAGGAGAAATCCATAAAGCTGCTCAAGGATGCGATGAAGAAAGGCCTCGTGTCAGGGAGGAGCCCGACGGGGGTAAGTGCGGCTGCGGTGTACATAGCCGGCGCGCTCGCGGGAGAGCGCAGGACGCAGAAGGAGGTCGCCGAAGTCGCCGGAGTCACCGAGGTGACGATAAGGAACAGGTACAGGGAACTGAAGGAGCAGCTCAACATAGATGTAAATCTCTGATCCGATCCGCCCTTTTCCTCTAATTTTCTTTTTCTTTTTTGTTCTTTTCAAAACATTTCTTCGTATACCAATTTAATGTGAAGGCGCTTGCTGCAAGGTTAGACAGGTGGCGAAGTTTAAAAGATTGTAGGAAACGTTTAAATCTGCAAAGGTCGTATTTAAAAAACGTACTGCGATTAGGTAATCAAGTCCGGCGATTAAGTAAGGTTCAGAAAACGACTCTGAACAATGCCTTGGGTAAGTCTGAATAAGGGTGAGGGTATGGGATTGGAAATAGGGATGGGAGAAAGACTAGTTGGACAAGTTGGACAAATTGGGGTGAAGGAGCAAGAGATAACAGACGACCTGGATATATCTCACAAGCTCGGCGTTGAGGAAGGCGAGATGTACCATGTAGCTGTAAAGGCGAAGGACGCAAGGGGCGCGGGCATAGGCCGCGTCGGGAACTTCGTGATTTTCATAAGGAACGCAAAGACAAGGATAGGCAATATATACAAGGTAAAGGTAACAAAGGTCTACAGAACATTCGCGTATGCGGAGCTCGTTGAGGGCGGCAAGCAATTCGTAGGCAATGGCAGCCTCCTGGAGCTGTAGAGCGAGCGCATGAAAAAGCTTTTAAGTTTTACTCAATCAAATAAATGCAGAAACAGTGCCTTATTTTTTGTTTTGTAGTTTGGCCTGTGGAGATTGGCGAGCAATTCACCATCTAGCAATTCCTTATGGTTATTTTGTTGGGAGAGGGTGTAAGGAGCCGTTATGTAGCCATTGTTGCTTGCATGTTGTTGCTTTGTGCTTCTAAGGTGTAAATATGGACCAGCAGATATATGAGAAAATGATGAAAGGCACGACTACGGTCGGCATAGTATGCAGCGACGGCGTTGTCATGGGGTGCGATTCAAGGGCGACGATGGGAGACACATTCATATCGAGCACTGTCGCCAGGAAAATATTCAGAATCGACGAGAACCTCGCCATAACGGTTGCAGGGGGCGTGGGGGACGCCGAGGAGCTGATAAGAATCATGAAGGCGCAGAACGAGATGTACAAGATGAATGAGGGAAGGTCTCTTTCGCCGAAATCCGCGGCCTCGCTCCTTTCAATAATACTCCAGGAGAACAAGATGATGCCTTATTACGTGCAGATAATAGTGGGCGGCATAGGGGATCAAGGGCCTCAACTGCACTCGCTTGACATGCTAGGGGGAGTGACAGAGGAGCCGCAGTTCACGTCAACAGGCAGCGGTTCAATAACTGCGCTCGGATACCTGGAAGACGCCTACAAGAAGGGCGCGGCGACAAAGGACGTGATAAAGGACGTCGCCAAGGCGATATCCATAGCCATGAGAAGGGATTCGGCTACAGGAAACAATATACTTATAGCGACCATAACCAAGGACGGCTACAAGGAGTATACGGGCAAGGAGGTAGAAAAGCTCCTGCCGCAGAACAAGAACTGAAGGCTGTTCTGCATTTTGTTTTATTCCAGTAAACGATCAGTAAACGCATCTTAAGCGATATGCACAGATAGGATTCTATTGAGTGGTTGGTTCAGTGAAAGATAAGGAAGAAGAAAGCAATCCCCGACAGACTGAAATCTTCGAGAAGATAAAGGAGATGCTGCCGGACTCGGCAGGATTCGTGAAGGCGGAGTTTGAGGGGCCGGACATAGTGATAATACTCAAGAACGTGAAGACTATATTCGAGAACGAGGCACTAGTCAAGAACATAGCTGCCTCTGTAAAGAAGAAGCTCATAATAAGGAGCGACCCATCGGCGCTGATGGATCCGGAGAAGGCAAAGGAAATCATACTATCGCTAGTGCCGAAGGAAGCAACAGTAAAAGACCCTATAAAGTTCGTGCCTGAGTTCGGGGACGTGTACATAGAGGCGCTGAAGCCAGGGCTAGTTATAGGGAAAGGCGGCCAGCTGCTCAAGAGCATAATGGCCGAAACGGGGTGGTCGCCTCACGTGCTCAGGACCCCTACGATGAATAGCGACACGCTGACAGGCGTCAGGCAGCTTATATTCAATGAGATGGAGTTCAGGAAGAAGTTCCTCGCATCGGTAGGCAAGGACATAAACAGGCCGATAATAAACACCGAATGGCTCAAGGCCACGGCAATGGGCGGATACAGGGAGGTGGGAAGAAGCAGCCTTCTCCTTGAAACGCCGAATTCAAAGGTGATAATAGACTGCGGGATAAGCCCGGAACCCGGAATAAAGGGCGCAGAAGCGAATGCGGTAAGCGGCAGCAACGGAAATGGCGGGCAGGTGAACAAGGCATTCCCATACATAGACAGCGCGATAAGGTCTATAGAGGAGATAAGCGCCATAGTGGTGACGCACGCCCACATGGACCACATAGGCTTCGTGCCGTACCTGTTCAAGTACGGATACAACGGTCCTGTATACTGCACGCCCCCAACAAGGGATCTGGCGGCACTGCTGCTGACAGATTACGTCAAGCTCGTGCAGAGGAGTGGCGGAACGCCGCTCTATGACGAGAAGGACATAAGGAAGATGCTTACGCACATGATAACCAGGGAGTTCGGGGAAGTAACGAACATAACCGATGAGATAAAGCTCACGTACCACAACGCAGGCCACATACTCGGAAGCGGTACCGTGCACATGCACATAGGCAACGGCCTCTACAACATAGTGCATACGGGAGACATGAAGTACGGCTACACCCGGCTGTTCGACAGCGCCAGCACCAAGTACCCGAGGGTCGATGCGCTTTTCATAGAGAGCACATATGGCGGGCCAAATGACATCACGCCGAACAGGTATGATGCGGAAACGGCGCTTATGGACGTGATAAAGCGGACTGTAGACAATGGGGGCAAGGTCATCATTCCTGTATTCTCGGTAGGAAGGGCGCAGGAGATACAGCTCGTACTGGAGAGCTACATGACAACGGACAGCAGGTACAAGATGGAGGTGCCCGTGTTTCTGGACGGGATGGTGCTTGAGGCAAGCGCAATACATACAGCATATCCGGAATACCTGAAGGAGAGCCTTAGGAACAGGATACTGAGCAACAGGTCTCCTTTCGAAAGCGAGATATTCGAGGTAATAAAGGGCGAAAGGGAATCGATACAGGACAAGGGCGCGTCTGTGATAATAGCGAGCGGGGGGATGCTCAACGGCGGTACCAGCCTCGACTATTTCAGGATGCTGGCGGAGGACCCGAAGAACTCATTGGTCTTCGTAGGGTATAACAGCCAGAGCTCGCTTGGCAGAAGGATACAGAACGGGCTGAAGGAGGTGCCGCTGCCTGACGAGGACGGCAAGCTGGTCCCGATAAAGGTGAACATGGGCATAAACACGGTAGACGGATTCTCTGGCCACAGCGACAGGAGGCAGCTGATACAGTTCGTGGAGAACATGAGGCCGAGGACCAAGACAATATTCACGATGCACGGGGAGGAATCGAAGTGCGAGGATCTCGCGAGGGTACTCGGGAAGGAGATGCATGCGAAGGCGTCCGCGCCGATGAACCTCGACTCGATAAGGCTGAAGTAATTCATTTTCACAAGCATGCGAAAAGACTAGGTTCGAATCCAAAATTTGTCATACAGGATGTGAATATCATCGCAGATAGTCATATATCCCCTCTCTGCTCTTGAGCATCAATAGAATAGCCTTACCTCCTTCAACGTTGTAGATGAGTCGCTTGTTACCTATCCTAAAGGAGTAAGTGTTTTTTAGGTGGTGCAGGCGTTTACCAGGAAATGTGTCTGCCTTTATAGCATCAATCAGCTCTCTTACGCGCCTTAACTCTTCCTTGCTGCATTTCTTATAATCCTTTTCGAAGTTCTCTGTTGAAAGGATGTCCATCGGCACGCCCTATCTAAGCGAAAACCTGTGCACCTTTTCCTTGCCAGAACGTATGTCCTTGAGCATTCTTTCTGCAGCTAGGGCGTAGAGTTCATCATCCGTCAACCCGTGCAGCTGGTCGAATTCGAAGAGCGCAAGACGTATTGCCTCTGTTTTTGTCTTGGCGTAATTCTCCTCCACCATGCGGTCTATTACCCTTTCAAGATAACCGCTCAATTCTATGTTTATGTTGGCCATATAAATGCCCCTTTTTTTATAATAATTTCTTATAAAATCAGTAATATAATGTTTTGCTTCCGGGACGTAGAATGCACCTTCTCCCTTCTTCACATCTTCGGCTTCAGAACACCCCGAAGAAACCCCTCTTTCCTGAATCGCCGTCCATGAACCTCTCTATAAGCTCTTTCTGCTCCTTGCTCAGCCTCTTGGGCACTGTCACTACAATCTTTACAATCTCATCCCCGTATCCAGACCTTCTCATGTTCGGCATGCCCTTTCCCCTGAGGGTTATCACGCTTCCGTTCTGGGTTCCCCCTTCTATCTTGACCTTCTCCTCTCCGTATAGCGTGGGAACCATCGCTGTATCCCCAAGCATTGCGACATAGAACGGAATCTCCAGAGTGTAATACACATCGTTGCCCCTCCTCTCAAACCTGCTGTCCTTCTGGACGTTTATGTCTATATACAGGTCTCCGGGCCCGTCCCTGCCGAAATCCCCCATGCCTTCAAGCCTGAGCCTTGTATTGTCCTCTATGCCTTTTGGTATCTTTACCGATATCTTGTTCTCTTTCTGCACCGAGCCGTGCCCCTTGCATTCCTTGCATGGCGTCTCCACTATCTTGCCGCTGCCCCCGCATCTGTCGCATGTTGTTATCGTCTGCATTATGCCGAACGGCGTCCTCCTTGTTACCCTTATCTGGCCGCTGCCGTTGCACTTGTCGCACCTGAGGAGCCTGCTTCCAGGCTCCATGCCAGTGCCGCCGCACCTCTCGCATGCTACGATGTGCCTAACGCTGGCTTCTTTCTCCGCTCCCTTGGCCGCTTCCTCGAGGCTTATGCTCATGTGCGCGAGTATGTCGTTGCCAGTCTGCCTCACACGCCTTCCTCCGCGCTGCCCCTGGAACCCCAAGAAGCTCTGGAATATGTCGTCCGTATCCCCAAAGTCGATGCCGA
This sequence comes from Microcaldota archaeon, assembly GCA_021800135.1. Taxonomy (GTDB): domain Archaea; phylum Micrarchaeota; class Micrarchaeia; order Micrarchaeales; family Micrarchaeaceae; genus JAKATY01. Next base: position 4,156 of record JAJYZH010000009.1, on the reverse strand, counting down.
AGTTCCTGAATATCTCGTTTATGTCGAATCCTCTGAATATATCCTGCTCGCTGAACCTCTGGTGGAAGGCTTCCGAACCATACATGTCGTACTGCTGCCTTTTCTCCGGATCGCTGAGCACTGCATAAGCCTCGTTTATCTCCTTGAACTTTTCCTCGGCTCCAGCGTCCTTGTTCCTGTCCGGATGGTATTTGAGCGCGAGCTCCCTGTAGGCGTTCTTTATCTCGTCCTGACTCGCGTCCTTTTTGACGTGCAGTACGCTGTAGTAGTCCTCAGACATCTTTTTACCTCGTTCACTTCTCTACCTTGAAGTCCGCGTCCGTCGCGTTTCTTGTACCGTCACTACCGTCCCCTGCCTGGCCCTCTGGTCCCGGGCTGCCCTCCGGACCCTGGGCCGCCTGCTGGCTCCCCTTGTAGACGCTGCTCCCTATCTCTTCCAGGGCTTTCTTCAGCGCATCCGTCTTCTCCTTTATCGCGTCATAGTCATCTTTTTTCACTGCGTCGTCAAGATCCTTCTTAGCATCGTTTATCTTATCAACGACCTCCTTCGGGACCTTGTCCTTGTACTCTTCGACCGTTCTTTCCGCAGTGTAAGAGAGCGACTCCGCCGCATTCCTCGTCTCTACCTGCTCCCTGAGCTTTTTGTCCGCTTCCTCATACTTCTTCGCGTCCTCCATCTTCCTATCTATCTCGTCCTTGCTCATCTTATGCGGCGCTACGATATCCATGCTCTGCGACTTGCCAGTCCCTTTGTCTTTTGCAGTTACATGCAGTATGCCGTTGGCGTCTATGTCGAATGTCACCTCTATCTGCGGCACTCCCCTCCTTGCAGGAGGTATCCCTGTCAGCATGAACCTCCCGAGCTCTATGTTGTCCTTTGCGAGCGCCCTCTCCCCCTGGACCACGTGCACGTCCACATCTGTCTGGGAATCTGTAGCGGTGGTGAATATCTGCGACTTCTTCACAGGTATTGTCGTGTTCCTCTCTATCAGCGGCGTTGCGACTCCCCCGAGCGTCTCTATGCTGAGTGTGAGCGGAGTTACGTCAAGGAGCACTATATCCTTCACCTCTCCTGTAAGGACGCCTGCCTGCACGGCTGCGCCAAGCGCAACCGCTTCCATAGGGTCGACACCCCTCTCTATCTTCTTTCCAAGGAGCTGCTCCACATACCTCTGCACTATGGGCATCCTTGTCGGGCCCCCTATCATTACTATCTTATCAAGGTTGTTGGGCTCCAGCTTCGCATCGTTCAGCGCCTGCCTTACAGGCTTCGCAGTCCTCTCCACTATCGGGAGCACAAGGCTCTCAAGTTTCGCCCTGGTAAAGGTATAGCTGAACTGTATGGGCTTTCCGCTCTTGTCCTGCCCGAGGAACGGAAGGTTGATGTCAGATTGCAGGACTGTCGAAAGCTCTATCTTTGCCTTCTCCCCCGCTTCCCTGATCCTTTGCATTGCCTGTGCGTCCTTTGTGATGTCGACTCCGTATTTCGAGTTCACTTCATCGGCGAGGAACTTCACGATCGTGTTGTCCATGTCAGTTCCGCCAAGCTGCGTATCACCGCTTGTTGACTTTACCTCGAATACCCCCTTGCCGAATTCCATTATCGTTACATCAAGTGTCCCTCCTCCGAAGTCGTAGACAAGTATCTTCATCTCCCTGTCAGACTTGTCAAGGCCGTAGGCAAGGCATGCGGCTGTGGGCTCGTTGACCAGCCTGACCACCTCAAGTCCGGCAATCTCTCCGGCGTCCTTTGTGGCCTGCCTCTGATTATCATCGAAGTACGCGGGTACTGTGATTACCGCCTTCTTCACCTCTTCGCCTAGGAAAGCTTCAGCGTCCTTCTTTATCTTCTGCAGAAGTATGGCGGAAAGCTCCTGCGGCTTGTAGTTCTTCCCGTGTATCCTGTAGATGTAGTCGCTGCCCATCTTCCTTTTGAACGCGGTTATAGTCCCTTCCGGATTCGCGACTGCTTGCCTTCTTGCAGCTTCTCCCACAAGCCTCTGATCGTCCTTCGTAAAGGCGACATAGCTTGGAAACGCTTTCCCGTAAAGGGAAGCGCCCTCTGCGCTTGGTATTATGGTCGGCCTTCCGCCTTCCAACACAGCAGCGGCAGAGTTGCTTGTACCCAAATCAATTCCAATCACTTTCATATATTTCACCAAAAATATTTCTCTAATCTTAATGTTATGCCAGTGTCACTTCGCACTTTCAGAATCCTCCTTCTTGCCTTCGCCTGCGACTATGACCATGGCCGTCCTCAGAAGTATGCCATTCATGGTATACCCCTTCTTTATTACCTCCAGTATGGTCCCCGGCTTCTTCCCACTCTCACGGGTAAGCGCTATCTCATGCATGTACGGATCAAATATGCCATCGCATTTTACCTCCTTTACCCCCTCCCTCTTCATGAACTCTACAAGGTTCGAATACACGAGCTCTATGCCTTTCGCCAGTTCGCTGTTCTCGGACTTGTTGATTGCGATCATCGCGAGTTCGAACTCGTCAAGGATGGGCAGCAGGTTCTTAAGCGTTTCAGCCTTCCCGACGCCTTTCGCGTTTGCAATTTCGCCAGCTACCCTCCTTTTGTAGTTGTCGAATTCCGCGGCAAGCCTGAGGAACCTCTCCTTCTCTTCACGTTCGTCATCAGCGCTCTTGCCCTGTTCCTGCGCTGCGCTTTTGCCTGGCGTTTCGGCCTTTATTTCGTCGCCGTTGCCTTCCTTTACCGCGTCTTCCTTTCCATCTTTAACTCCGTTAGCCATCTAATCCTCCCTCTTCTGCAGGTTTCTCCTTCTCACTAAGGATTCATGCATAATAGAATCCAACTCCTTGGCCATGTCAAGCATCTTCATCATCTCTCTGTTCATATCATATTCGAGTTCCTCCACTACCCTGGACATATCGGTGGCCCTAAGATAATACTTCCTGCCCCTCTTCACGACAATACCCATGTCCACGAACCTGTTGAGGTGGTACACCACCGTGCTCCTTGGTGTGGGCCTGTCAAGCTTTATCTCGCTGCTTGAAAGCCCGCTGTCTCTGAAGGCGGCGTATATGAAGTCTTTCAATATTTCCTCCTCCAGTTCGTCCCCTTTCTCAGTGGAAAGTCCGAACGCTTCGCAGAACCACCTTATCAGTGCGTCAGGCCTGCCTCTCTTGAAGTCCGGCTTCTCTACCGAACGTATGACGATCTCCCTCCTCCCTCTCATGGTCTCCACAAGCCAAGATTTTATACAATATATTATGCGGCAATATGTTTAAATATTTTTCTGTTTAAACAAGAATTTGTTGACATTTCAATCTGATATTATTAACCACACAGATTTCAGGAAGCGCACTCCCCATGCCCTGCTTTTCGCCTCGTCCCATTTTAAGGCGGTAAGCGGCATTTATGGGACATTGGCTGTTATATCTTTTTTTTGATCTCCCTCTCCAGCTTCCTGCCTCCAACTTCGAGCTCCTTTCCTATCTTCTTACCCTCAGTCTCTTCGTATCTTGCAAACCTCTCTATATTCTTCCTTTCATAGAACGCTATGAAAATTGGCAGGAACGCGGCTATTCCTATCGCATGCACAATGGTGCTGTTGCCTGTGAAGAACGCCAGGAACACCAGAAACGCGAGCAACAGCACCAAGACGCTGATTATGGAGAACAGAAACGTGCTGTAAAGATGCTCTATATGCTCCTTCCTCTCAACATACACTTCAAGGCTTATCAGGAACGCGGCTATGAACGAGAGCGTTATTACGGATGTACCTAGTGGTATGGCCCCATAATGGGCGTATCCCACTAAACCTTCAATATAGTTTGCGGCGAACGCTATAAGGAATATGGCGCGCAGCGAACATTTCCGCAGGAACGACTTGTTGAAGTTCTTGAGATAGAAGGAGACAACGAATATGAGTATGGCAGGGAAGTACATGTTGTAAAGAGCATGCTGCTCTACTACTATATTGAACGGAGACGATAGAAACAGCAACCATAGCGACGAAGGCTTCAGCACATAGCTTACATAGTAAACGGCAAAAAAGAACAGCAGGCTTGCAAGAACAGATTTTGCTATCTTCGGTCTCATACAAAATACCTGAAAATTTAAGACCATAAAATATACAAGGCAAGACTTATAAACAGATTACCCCGCCATCCAAGACTATGCAAC
>JAJYZH010000008.1 GCA_021800135.1 Microcaldota archaeon | reverse complement strand
GCCTGCGCATATCGAATCCGAGACTATGGCAAGCATCTATGCCTCGCTTCAGCCTAACGAGGGAGAGATAGAATCAATAATATCCGGGGAATTTGAACACGGGGGCGCAGGCCCTGTCAAAAGGACCACTATATCAAGGACAGAAGTGCAGAGCAGGGATGCCGCAAAAGGGCTGTCATGCGTATGGCATCCATGGAGGCCTGCCTTCGCAATGTGCAACTACTGCAACAGGCCCTTCTGCTACGAGGACATAATAGAATACAAGAACAATTATTATTGCCTTGAGGACATAGACAAGGTGTCTACAGGTGCGGCAGTAGAGACCTCTGTCAAGTACAACAACCTGAGTATGCTTTCCGCACTCCTTTTCATAATCTCGTTTGTGGTTTTCATATTCGCGGCGAGCGGAGAGGTCGTTTTTATAACGCATTACGCGAACGAGGTAGGCTTCTTCACTTTCCTGGCGGATATAAACTACACGTATGCAGCTGCGCTTCTCGGGCTATTCCTATCGCTTTTCAGCATAGTCGCAGGTATACTGATATTCATACATTCAGGTAAAAGCTTCGCCGTAGGGACCACGGTCGGGGCGTTCAACGTGCTCCTCTTCAGCTACAGCTATATAAGCAGCCGCGAGATATACGCAGTCGTGATAAGTGCTATCTCATTCGTTGCCCTGCTGCTTCTTCTCCTTTCGCGCGAAGCATACGAAACTGAAGAGACGCTCATGCCCGCAAGCTCCTACCAGCAGGTAGAGACTGTAGCAGGCAGGTTTTGATTTTCAGGCAGAATCAAGGGTCCTTGTTTGGTACCTTCCCCTTTTCTCTATCTCGCCCAGTCTACCCAAAACAGCAGAAGCCTTACCTCCAAACCCCAACTTATAACTCTTTATGAAACGTTCATACATGCCGCTATCTACAGAGCGTTTCATAAGCAGCACATCAAGCGCCATCTCCTCTTCAGAATTGGTAAATGCCGCAAGCCCAAAATCTATCACCCAGAGCCTGCCAGATCTGTCCTGCATAATGTTTGCCGTGGTAAAGTCACCATGCGATACTCCCAGCCTGTGTATGGTGCCCAGTACCCTTCCTGCCTCTGCCATGGCCATTCCCATACTCCTTCTGTCATGCGCCTTACCCACTCCTGCCATACGGTTAAGCGTCTTCCCTTGGACCCTCTCCATCACTACGAAGTATTTCCCGACTAAGATTACTCCGGGCACACGTACCCCTTTTTCGTAAAGCGTCGACTGTATCTTTGCCTCAGTCTTCGTCCTCTGCCTCCTAAGCTGCTCATCGAGCTCCTTTATCCTATAACCCTTTGCTACTCTCTCCTTTACAATCACGTTCCTGCCAAGCATTCTCGCCGCGTATATAACAGCTTCTGCCCCCTCAGAGATCTTCCTCACAGCTACCCCCATCTTATCATGAAATCCTCTATTCTGTATCTCTGCTTTATACCATAATCACTACCTTTTATTTTGGGCTTCATTCCAACTGCGGTATGCATTTTCTCTGCAACTAATGCTATCATGGCACCATTGTCAGAATTAAACTCGTCAGGTGCAACATAGAACTTCCTCCCGTGCGATTTGGCCATCACGCCAAGCATATCCCTGAGCCTCCTGCTCTGCGCTACTCCCCCAGATGCTATTACCTCCCTCTTTCCAGTCAGCAGCAGCGCCCTTTCAGTTGCCTCGCAAAGCATCGAGAACGCAGTCTCCTGCAGCGAGAATGCTACGTCCCTCTTTTCTCCGCTCTTAAGGAGTTTCATTGCGTTAGTTAGAAGTCCTGTGAACGTGAAGTCCATACCCTTGACTGTGTATGGCATGGCGATGTACCTGCCGCCCTCCGCGAGCCTTGCCACGCTTGAGCCCCATGCGGGCTTCAGTTTCGCCGCCCGTGCGAACGAGTCCAGCATGTTCCCTACCCCTACGTCGAATGTCTCTCCGTACACATGGTAGTGCTTTTGGGGTTTGTCCTCAAGTCCGAGTATCTGGGAGTTACCTCCACTTACGTAAAGCACCAGAGGATCGCGGAGCCCGTATATATGCCGTGTAATCTCCACGTGCGCTGCCGCATGGTTGACAGGGTAAAGCGGTGCTCCGGTGATCCTGGAAAGAACAATAGCGGAGAGTTGCCCTACCCTCAGGCATGGTCCCAGCCCCGGACCCATAGTATAGCCCACAGCTTCAACCCTCTCAACTCCCGCCTCTTTAAGCGCGCGCCTTATCACCGCGCCTGCATGCTTCTGATGAAAATCCGCCACCTTCATTGGTATAAGGCCTCTGTCTGATATCCTATACATCGACTTCACGTTGGCGAGAACCCTGCCATCCTCCACTACACCAACCCCAAATGTATGGGCGCTGCTTTCGATGCCTACCGTTGCCATTAAATCGTGACAATTATTTCTGGAGCCTAACATTTAAAATTGTGCCCAAGACAGTCAGTTCAAAATTATAGGAGAATAGTCAGAGCTTTCGGTAAGGTTTAAAATGTTGCCGAGACAACAATCATGGGGTGATTCATTGGCAAAGGCAGAAACGCTAGTATCTCCAATAATGAAAAAGTACGGTGTCCCAAAGTGGGTATCGCCATTCATATTCTCATACATAAAGGGTGATCCCATCAATGCCATTAAACGGGGTCTGAGCTTCATAGACGTGAAGAGGAGAAAGGGAGAAGTTACGAAAAAGAACGTGTATCTGCCTAATGGGTACAAGTTTGATACAGGCTCAATAGGCGCTGTACTGAACATATTCCTTTACACCGAGAACAGGATATCCGAAATGACCGACGAATGGCTGTCCCGCCCTGTAGGCCATGACTACCTGTGGTATAAAAACTATTTCTCAGCGCTTTTGCAGAAAGACAAGAAGCATGCGAAGGCAGTAAAGAACCTTATGGACGGTCTCGGCGTGAAGCCAGCCGAGGCCAAGAAAGAGCTGGAAGCGCTCTTCGACTTCATACAGTCCATAGACCTGTGGCCGGAGAGGTTGGTAGCTTCGGAGGTCATACTGAAGAGGTCATACTCAACTTTCGGGATGGTGTTCTACAGGGTATTCTATGCTGCGTCTCCAGAGTTCATGAGGTCGTTTGTCAAGGTGTTCAGATCTGACGATGAAAGCTGGGAGGTAGGCGAAATAGATAGGATAATCAACGAAGGGGTAGTCGGCAGGGAGCGCATGCTCAGCCTTGCGAGGGAACTGCTCAAAAGGTTTTACCTTGCTATAAACTCCTATTCCAGCATAGCGAAGAAGGAGAGGATAGAAAGGGAAGTTAAGCTGATAATGGAAGTTGCGATGGCACACCCCCTCCAGTTCCTGAATGAACACGGGTTCGAGATAGATGTGGAAAGGGAGGTTAGGGACATAGAAAAAAGTGCGAAGTGAGCGCACAGTAGTAGAAATCATTTCTTGCACTGTTCAAAAAGTATATAAGCCTTTGACTCAAAAAAATAATTAGGAGGTCAGTAGAAAATCGGCGACCTTGCTTGCAATAAAACCTGTGATAAAATGGACGAAGCAACACAAATCGGTAGAGTGTCTGGAATCAATGGTGAAGAGAGGGACAATGTGATATACGTCGGGAAGAAACCCACAATGAACTACGTGTTGGCTGTAGTTACACAGTTTAACGGGGGGGCTAACGAGGTTACGATCAAGGCGCGCGGCAGGGCAATCTCAAAAGCTGTCGACATAAAGGAGATAGCTGTAAACAGGTTCCTGCCCAGCATAAAGACCAAGAGCATCAACACCTCATCAGAGGAACTCACGAACGAGGATGGGACAAAGTCGAAGGTCAGTGCAATCCACATCGTGCTTGCAAAGTAAGGCCCCTATTTCGCGTCTGCCTTTCCAAGCCTGCCTCCAGCAGACTTGAGCAGGTCTGAAGCGCTGATTATCCCTACGCATCTCATGCCGGAGATTGAATCGACTACCGGTATGCGGGTTACGTTGTACCTCACAACCTTTACGATCACGTCGTTTATGTTCTCGCTTGCCTCCACGAATATCGGCTCCTTCACAAGCGGCTTTATCGGAGCATCAAGCTCTTCCCTGCTGTGCCTGATTGCGAAACTTCTGAGCGAATCCTCATTTATTATTCCCACGAGCTTTCCGTCATCCACAACAGGCAGCAGGTCTACGTTCGAGTTTTCCAAGAGCGTAACCGCGGAGATTATAGAGGTGGTGGACGAGACCGCCACTACATCCTTCTCCATTATATCATAAGCCCGCTTTTCAGCCATATAAGCATCAGTATGCTTGCTCAGATAAGTTATTTACCATTTTGGTATCTTTCCTACGGCGCAAAATAAGTCAGATTATCCCGTATCCGGAAAGCTTCCACCTTTGGGAAAAGTTCCTCATTATCGCAACCTTGGTCCCCTTCTCCGCGCAGACCTGGTGCTTCAAGTTCACCTCAACAGTATCCCTCTTTACCCTTGAAACGAAACCGAGCACCGTGGCCGTGCCTATGCTGAGTATCAGGGGTTCGTTCTCCGTTATGGCCCTCTCAGGTATATCGCTCCTCTTGAGCTTGTTGAACTTCATGCTTACTGAAGAGATGAGCGGCGGAAGCTTGCCCACATGGCCCACCACATTCCCTACCATAGAATCTGCCTTTGTGAAAGCAGGATCGATCTCTGTAAGTATGCCTATAAGGCCCCCCGGGAATGCTTCCTTTATCTCCTCGCTCCCGTTGTTTATCCCTTTTATAACTGTCACTACCGGCTCATACTTATCCTTTTTCGCATCCTGCGAAGTATTGATACCTGGCCTTATCTCTATCTCATCGCCGACCTTCAGAGTGCCCTTGACTATCGTGCCGCCTACAATGCCTCCCTCAATATTGACGGCGTCCATGCCGGGCTTGTTTATATCGAAAGACCTTGCCACGTACATAAAAGGATCGGCGGACCTGTCTGCCTTCTGGAAATCGAGCTTCGTTATCATCTCCAGCAGAACGTCTATGTTCGCCTCGTGGTTTGATATCACGGGTACGATAGGCGCATTTTCAATCACGGTACCCTTCACAAATTCCTTTATCTGCTTGTAGTGCTTTGTTGCGCCTTCCTTCCCTACAAGGTCCACCTTGGTCTGCACTATTATTACGTTCTTTATCCCTAATATGTTGATTATCATAAGATGCTCCTTGGTCTGCTGCATTGGACAGGGTTCGTTTGCAGCGATCACGAAAAGTATCGCATGTATCATGTTCGCGACTGCTATCGCAGTAGCCATGAGCGTCTCGTGGCCAGGCGCGTCAAGCAGCGATATCCTGAGCACAGGCTTCGCCTCCCCGCTGCATCCCTCGCACTTATCGTGGGTTGTATACGCCTCAGGCTCCCCGCAGTTTTCACATCTTCTTATGATTGCATCAGCATAACCGAGCTTTATCGTCATGTTCCTCTTGATGCTCTCGCTGTGCACGTCCGTCCATTTATGCGTTATCGCCTTTACGAGTGTCGTCTTCCCATGGTCGATGTGGCCAAGCGTCCCTATATTCAGCACTCCTTGCGTTAAAAGTTCATCCAAATGCAGCACCAATTGCAATGCGAACAGGACCGTTCACTCCTTCTTACCCTCCTCTGTCTCCACTCCCTCTTCTACAACCACCGCGCTTACCTGTGCAGTGTTTGCGTTTATGGTGTTACCGACTACAGTCTGTCTCCTCTTCTCCCCTTTGCTGCCTGAGTTCTTCAGCGTCTTGAGCATGCTGAGCTTCCTTGATCCCTCTATGTTCCCTACCATCGGGAATCCGCTGCTGTCGCTGCCGCCGGTTATTTTGAGCTTCACCCCAGGCACGCCTATAGTGCTACCTTCTAAGGTCTCCCCTATCTTCCTGTTGATCATCATCGCCTTGGCGCTCTCGTCAAGCTCTACCTGCTTGCTTGTTCCCCCTTTCCTATCTGAGTAAACCAGTTTCATTTCACCTACCATGTTTATCTATACATGTTCTGAGGTTCGTCCTTGAACCTCTTTATCCTCTCGGCGAGTTCCTTCGGTATTGAAGGCTTTACCTCATTCATCGCGTTTTCGAAGTCCTGCTTTGTCACTTCAGTCCTGCTCGCCCTGATCGCGAACATGCCCGCCTCGCGGACCAGGTTCTCTATCTCCGCTCCAGTATATCCCTCTGTTGCCGCTGCGAGCGACTCAAGGCTCACACTCTTTGCAAGAGGCATCCTCTTCGTGTGCACCTTGAATATCTCATACCTTGTCTGTTCGTCAGGCATAGGTATCTCAACTATCTTGTCGAACCTTCCAGGCCTCAGCAATGCAGGGTCAAGTATGTCTGGCCTGTTCGTCGCCCCTATCACTATCACATTCTTCAGCTCCGATAGCCCATCGAGCTCCGTGAGTATAGTATCAACTACGCGCTCTGTCACCATCGAGTCCGCGCTGTCTGCGCCCCTTGTCGACGCTATCGAGTCGATCTCATCCATGAATATTATGCACGGCGCAGCCATCTTTGCCTTCCTGAATATCTCCCTCACTGCCTTCTCGGATTCGCCAACGTATTTGCTGATCAGTTCCGGCCCCTTTATGGATATGAAGTTCGCCTCTCTTTCTGTCGCCACGGCCTTCGCAAGCAGAGTCTTCCCCGTTCCAGGCGGGCCTACAAGTATGAGCCCCTTTATCGGCCTTATACCTATCTTCTCAAACACTTCCGGGCTCTTGAACGGAAGTTCCACGGCCTCTTTCAGCTCCTCCTTTATCTTGTCCATGCCCCCGACGTCGCTCCAGTGCACGTTCGGCCTCTCTGTGAAAACCTCCCTCAACGCGCTGGGCTGTATGCTGCTTATTGCGTCCATGAAGTCTTGCTTTGATACGCTGAGCGTTGTTAGTATCTCGTTCGGCACTGACTTTTTGTCTATTATCTTAGGCATTATCCTCCTGAGCGAAGACATCGCGGCTTCCCTCGCCAGCGCCGCAAGGTCCGCTCCAGTGTACCCGTGTGTTATGTTTGCCAGCTCGTCAATGCTTACATCTTCAGTGAGCGGCATGTTCCTCGTATGTATCTGTAGTATCTCCTTCCTTGCATTCCTGTCCGGAACCCCTATCTCTATCTCCCTGTCGAATCTTCCCGGCCTCCTTAGCGCAGGGTCTACTGCGTTTGGCCTGTTCGTCGCCCCTATAACGATTACCTGCCCCCTCGAACCCATTCCGTCAAGAAGCGTTAGGAGTTGCGAGACCATCCTCCTCTCGACCTCATTAGTAGCTTCTTCCCTGTTCGGCGCTATTGCGTCAATCTCATCCATGAATATTATGGTCGGCGCTTTCTCCTTCGCCTCGTTAAATATCTCCCTCAACCTCTCCTCGCTCTCGCCCACGAACTTGCTGACCAACTGGGGACCTGATATGTCGATGAAATGCGCATCGCTCTCATTTGCAACCGCCTTCGCCAGAAGGGTCTTTCCCGTTCCTGGCGCTCCGTAGAGCATCACTCCTTTCGGCGGGTCTATGCCAAGCTTCTCGAAAAGCTCAGGATACCTTATCGGGAGTTCAACCATCTCCCTAATCCTCTCCTTCTCATTCTTGAGACCTCCTATGTCTTCGTAGTGGACGTCACCTATCCTTACGAGCGACTCGGAAACCGGCTCGTTCTTTACTACTACCTCTGTATTCCTTGTGACCCTCACTATTCCGTGCGGGGTGACCTGTGAAACTATAAAATTGAACATGTACCCAAACATTGGGACTGGCACGACGTCCCCTTTGACGAGCGGCCTGTCCTCGAGCCTGCTCTTCGCGTATTCTGAGAAGTCCGGCGTAAGCGGGGCGCGCTGGTTCTGCGGCGGGGCAAGCACAACCTTCTGTGCCTCGACCACCTCTGCCTTTGTTACAAATACCCTGTCCCCTATGCCGATGCCTATATTCTGCCTTATGAAACCGTCAATCCTTATGAAATCGAGTCCTTCATCCTGTGGATGCGCCTGCCACACAACTGCAACCGTTGATCTCTTCTTTCCCTTTACCTCTACTACATCCCCTGAGATTACGTTGAGCATCTTCCTTGCCTTTGAGTCTATCCTAGCGATGCCTCTGCCGTCATCAGTGACAACGGCCCCAGCAACAGTGAGTTCTATGCCATTAACCAAACATTTCACCTCTCAAGCGTAGAATATACAGGACGCGGACCATTCGTTGTGCGCCTCCAAGAACAGGCTAACTTGTCCTTCTTCAGATTGGTATCTAAATGTGTTATAAAACTCTAAATACCTTCGCATGCTTCACTCCGCGCCGCCTTCCGAATATACCAAGATACTGGGCAGGCAACGTAAGCGTAAGGTAGAAGCTAAAGTGCAACATTTGACAATCAACGAATCCAACAACGTCGCTTTATATAGGTTACCTATTCAATCTATTCCATCTGTTAATTCGATTAGGGGTTGATGCTATGGAAAAGATAAACAACATGGTAAGGGGCATAAGCGGAGGGTTCGAAGACGAGCCCACATTCGTGGATTATGACGGGCTCAAGCCTGGCAATGAAATAGTAAATGTGTATGCAACCCCTGACTACGATATTGGAAAGGAGGAGGAGAAGATGGGCAGGTCTATATCGGACTTGATACGCGAGAACCATATGCAGCAGGAAGAGGCCAAGGTAATAATAACGGCCATGGGCGCGTCGTTTGGCAGCCTTGCCATATCATCGCTGGAGAGGGCCAAGACCATAAAGAGATATGACAAGGGAAAAGGGGAGTATGTCTATGTCGATGCCGAAAACGAGTACAAACAAAACATAATGAGGCGTCTCGGCATAAGAAGCACAGCCGTGCCTGACTTGGGGGAGACAATAGTATCAAACGCAGTGCTAGCCGTGGTAAAGATGGCTCTGCTGAACGATGTTGACCTGGACACCATAACCGAGGTTAATTTTGCTACAGAGTCTGCCGGAGACCTTACAAAAAACCTTTCGCTGGAGGTTATAGACATGGTCAACAGGGCGAGCGACATACTGGGAAAGCACGGGATAAATATAGGGCACCTCAAGGAAAGGAACAGCAGCGGATTCGACAGCGCAAGGAAGGCAGTGCATTCAAACCAATACCAGAACGCGTGCATATCTGCGATGCAGGAGATATACGCATGCGCGAAGGACGGGCTGAGCGAGAGAAGCAGGAAACTAATCATAGCCAGCGACTATGCCGAGTACGCTGAATTCACAAGCGCGACAGAGACGGGCGGTTTCGGATCTATAGCGTTCGTTGTGGAGCCTGCCACCAACGCCAAGGACGGGATTCTAGTCTCCTCGAAATTCCTGGGGGAGGCCAATATAGACAGCAACGAGTTCACGAAAAAGGTCGTTCTCAACATCGGAGCAGGAATGTCTATAATCAACACCGACCCCATAGTGCAAGGCCACCATTCAAACTACACATACCTGTACCTTTTCTACGACGCACTGTCATCCGCGTTCAAGACCAGGTCAAATCTGCTGTGGAGCATGAGCGAGATAATGAAATACTCGCTAGGTATGCACATACCTCTGTCTGAAATGCCATATACTGCTGTCGCCTACTATCTTAGGCATCTTGCGAGGAACGACGAAAGCCTAAACGAATCTCTGGGACGCCAGATCGGAATGGCAGACCCTATGCTGGATCTTTTCCAGGATCACAGAAACGCGGCGGAGTTCATGCACAAGGTTGTAGAGACATACGTCAATTTTGAGATAATGAGGGAGAACGTGAGAAGGATCAGGGAATCAAGTCTGAAGGACATCGCTGAACTGCTGATAGGAAGGATGATCAATTCAGAAGCGCTTAAGCAGGCGTCGGCAGAGGCTTCCGCCGAACTGTCAGCACTGGTAAGAAAGTACTCCCCTGAAAAGAGCATAACCAGGGCAATGAAGGAATCGGCCAAGAATCTTGCAATCGTGGCAAAGGCCGAGACCGTGACACTGGAGACTGTTGTCGGAGCATACAAACCCATAAGCGACAAGATAAACGAAATAGGAAAGAGGGACCTCGGCGATGAGGGTTACAACAACGCAGTAAAGAAAACCAAGGAGTTCGGGGAGCTTGCCAAGGCGCTTCAGATAGACGAGATGGCGGAGCTTTCAAGGGTTGTGGGAAACATAGACTCGGCATCGGCACCGCTTGCGATGATAAGCCACATAATAAACACGGATAACAGCAAACGGCACCTTCAGGGCGGGTACGGCAGCACCTCAAACTCAATCGTCCTGCTCATGGAGTTCCGCAATATCAAGGCCATGGCAGACGCTCTGAAGACTAACATAGAGTATGAGGACCTTGAAGGTAAAATGGGGAGGAGAAGGTTTCTGACTGCCGACGAGTACGTGCTTATCCAGGAAGAAAGGAAAGGGATGCACTCGGTAAACAAGAAGCTTCCAATATCAAAGAACAATCTTTTCGGCCACATCGAAGAAAATGCCCTGGTCGACCTTGCGAAAGAGCTGATAGAGATGAAGCGCCCTCGCGCAGTTTCAAACGGTTATATGTCAGACCAGGTGGTAAGGAGGATGAGGCTGTTAAGCAAGCAGATAGGCTAATCCGGATTCTGCAGCAGAATACCCCTGCCCCTCGGGCTCAACTCACCGGCAGGAAAGATTCTTATTTCTGGCTCGGCAATCATTAGCACTAATCGGGTAATCCCATGCTGCTTCCTGTGGCTCTCGCTTCTGTCACTGCGCTTTCTTTCTCTATATCGGGTATATTAGTAAAAGGTGTATCATCCCGACGCGGTTATCTTCTCGCGTCTTTTGCAGTGGCGCTTGGCGACCTTGTAGTGCTAAGCATAGCGGTGCTCTTTGCCGGACTGAGCGGAATCGGCGCGTATTCCGTAATACTCTCGGTGCTCAGCGGTATCATGCTGATATTTGGCTATACGCTGTTCTACAAGACGCTGGAGAAACAGCAGGCCTCCAATACTTACGCGACTATAGAAATACAGGTACTGCTCATAGGGCTGTACGGGATATTCGCCCTTAAGGAAAGCATAGGCGCAGCAAGCGGGATAGGGATGCTTGCGATAGTTATCGGAATACTCCTGGTCTCGACAGCAAAAGGCATGAAGTTTAACATGAAACTGGCGCCTGCGATAGCCGCAAACGCATTCTGGGCGCTTAGCTGGATACTCCTGGTGTATCCTATCAACAATACCAGAAATCCAATAATACCTACCCTGCTCAGCTTCCTTACTTTCTTTGTCATTATAACGGCAATAATGATTGCAGGGAGGCGGCGCCATAGTGCAATTGCGCCTGCACCTAGAACGGCAAGCCCGAAGTGGCTGGTCGTAGGCGTCGCGGCCGGGATGTCGTCAGGATTTGGCAACACCCTGTTCACAATACTTACTTCTACCAAGCATCTGGTTACGGCCGCAGTAATCGGGAACTCCTCCCCTGCAATAGTTGCAGTCCTCGCATATCTAGTCTACCATGATAGGCTTACAAAGCTGCAGCTGATCGGACTGGTTATAGTAGTAGCAGGCGGGATAATAATGGGGGTATACTGAAGGCCTTAAAAGAGACATGACAGCAGTACAGGCGTCCTTGAGCTTCAGCCCTTCCCCAATCTTTTCGGCATGCCCTGTTTCGGAAGCTTAAGGTCTGGAAACACCTTCACTAGCATCCCAGGAGTAGCAAACGGCTCATCGCCAAGATTCGAAAGTACCCTGCCTAGCAGGTACGACTCTGCAATCTGCGAGGTATCGGCATTCTTGCAGGCTTTTTTCACAGCATCCTTTGTTCCCTGTTCCTTGAGCTTTGGCAGCACCTGCAAGAGTGAGTCATACCCCTTCCTCATGCCTTTTGTCAGTTCCGCGGCAAGCCCGTCGATGATTGCCGTGTCTATGTCGAGGTACTTGTAGAGTTTGGGCT
>JAJYZH010000007.1:11730-12072 GCA_021800135.1 Microcaldota archaeon | reverse complement strand
TGGACGAATATCAGGAGGGCAAGGAGTATGGGCACTATGGCTACATGCCATCCAAGGACTGCAGACATGTTGAGCGGATTCACCCAGTATCCGAGGCCCATGCCGTTCCAGAGGTCTGCCCCTGCCTTTGCGTTCCACTGAGCTACAAAACCCCCTTGGACTCCTATGCCAAAAGCGTATTCCAGAAAAACGAGCAGGAGCATTACGCTGCCTATCATCCAGACAAGCTTCTTCCTCCTAAAGGAGGAAGTGGCAAACTGGACGAAAAGGTGCACAAGCATCAAGGTTACAAAAGCTTCCGCGGCCCAGAGGTGCAGGCTCCTGAAGAATGTGCCTACAGTC
>JAJYZH010000007.1:0-11720 GCA_021800135.1 Microcaldota archaeon | reverse complement strand
AGTCAGGTTCCACCAGTACGGGCCGAATATAAGCATCACCATGCCTGTAATCGCGAGTATGCCGAAGAGCTCAAGCAGGTAGACGCCAATCGTAAAGAAGAAGTTGTTGCCGTAGGATGGGACCTTCTTTATGTAAAATATGTCAGTCAAAGAGCGCAGTCCAGAGAAGACGCCCTCCTTGTCTTTATCTCCGTTAACCACAGCAGTTTTGTCAGGTGCATCAGGCGCCTCATCCATCCACATACCTCTTAAAATAAAAGAGCCAGATATTTTAAAACTTTCTAAACGCTGCAAGACGCTACCACATCTGCCTTAACCTCCTAAGGCGGAGCAGATGCGGCAAATAGGAGTACAGCCTATTTAATGCCGAACCTGGAACTGACATCCTCTCCTATCTGAAGGATAGGAGGTTCCTTTCTGCTTGGGCGTACTCGGTTTGAAGGTTTGAGGTCCCTGTCGTTCGCAAAGTTGCCTCTTTAGGGATATCAGTGCTCCCCTTGCATACATCTCTGTCTGCATGCAATCGAACCATACTTTCCCCGATTGGAGGGCGCAACGCAATGTTGAACGATGCGTTTACGTCGGCATGGTCAACGTGGCCGCATTGGCACACGAATTTCTTTTCTATTCTTGTCCCTATGTTTCCGCACCTTGAACACTCTTGCGATGTGTATTTAGGCTCCACATAGGCAACTGGTATTCCGCATAATTTTGCCTTATATTCGATGAACTGCTGCAGTTCTTTGAATGACCAACTATGCAGAGAATAATTGAATTTTTTTATGTGTTTTTTGCTGTTTCTTATACCGTCTAACTTTTCAAGTTTTATCCCAGAATTGTTTTCTCTCGCATAATCAACAATCTTATCTGCAACCTTGTGGTTAATGTCCGTTATCCTGTTAGATTCCCTGTGTTTTATCTTTTTAAGCAAACCAAACTTTCCTTTCTTCTGAAGCCTTTTTCGGATATTTTTGTATTTGTTGTGTATATGCAAGACCTCTTTGCCCAATTTCAGAACCTTGCCAGTGTCGGGGTTTGCTGCAACTGCGATGTGCCCAGTCGTGTTTCTGTCAACTCCAATATAGTTATTTGCAATTATCGGTTTTTGCTCTTCGACAGACACGGATATATAGGCATATTCTTCATCGACCTCTATCTGGTTTATCTTCTTGAAGTTGTTCGGGAAACGGTATCTGAGTTGTAGCTTTAATGAAGGTATCCATATTTTATGCTCCTCTTTTCTTTCCGTGATTCCCTGATTTGGTATGATGAGATTTACTCTTCCTACCCTTTTCAGTTTCTTATTTCTCGAGTATTCACGGAGGATTTGGTTTGAAATTAGGGACTTTAAACCGAAACATGCAACATCCTTTGAAGATTGCGCCCTTGTCCTCAGTGCAAACTCTGCGATCCGGTGCGCCTTTTTCAACTCGGCGGAGAAGTTGCGGTTATGTTTGGTTTTGTAGGTAAGGATCATATTTGCGCCTCTTTTGCTTCATATAACATTCCTTGTTCAACATCCTCTTCTTCATAAGTCAGTGGTATTGTTGCCACGGGTTTGGAATATTTTTCTGGGTTGATGTGCCATTTTCTGATGTACCATTTTCTTGTGTGCAATCTTGGTTTTTCCATTGTCATACTTTATCCCATTGTTGTTCTATATATTTCTTTATAACTGACGCACTGACATTACCAGCGGTTGATATGAAATATGAATGTGTCCATAACGTTGGCATCTTCAGAAGTTCTGGAAACTCTTTGCGGAGGAATCTCGAGCTTCTGCCCTTGAATCGTTTGACTACGATATGTGGTCTTGCTTGTGTATCGGCAGAAACGAATAGATGGACATGATCTGGCATTACTTCCTTTGATATTATTTTCCATCCGTTTCTCTGTGCAACATCATCCATAATCTCTTCCAACCTCCTTTTTATTTTACCTACCAATAGGCCTCTTCTGTATTTTGGACAGAAGACGATATGATAGTTTATTATTGCAACTTGATTGCCTTTGTGCCGATATTCCATACATATTATTTAACTCAATATATTTATATAGCTATGCTTCTATCAAATTCGCATTCATCCCCTATCTCAAGGATAGGGGCTTTCTGCTATGCATTCTGTAAAAACCGAAAACGAAACACTATATACTCTTTTCATGCAAATAGATAACGAAATGCAGGGATGGCGGAGCTTGGTCAAACGTGCAAGGCTTAGGACCTTGTGCCTTAGGGCTGCGGGAGTTCAAATCTCCCTCCCTGCACTATTAAATATACTGCCACATAAAAGTTTTGGGGTGATAAAGTAAATATCGCAATTGCCAGAACTAAGGGTGTTGGAATGGAAAAATTCGAGAACCAGAAGATAAAAGCGCTTTTGGATCTGTATAAGCCATTATATGCACTGAACCACGCCTCTGCGCTGCTTGGATGGGATACCGAAGTCTATATGCCACCGGCAGGCGTTACGGCCAGGGGGATTGCCGACTCGCAGTTGTCTCTTCTGTATCAGAAAACATTTCTCAGCGGCAGCTTCAGGCAGGCCTTGGAAGATGCAGGGAAGCAGAAGGACCTGAACGATTACGAGAGCGGTGTAGTAAGGGTATTGAACAGGGAATCGAAGGTGATGGAGCTCCCGCCGCGATTGATCGAAGAGGAATCGTTGGTCAGCACGACCGGTTTCAAGGCATGGGAAGCGGCAAAGGAAAAATCCGATTTCAAGATATTCCAGCCGTATCTGGAAAAGATAGTTGAGATAGACCGGGAAAAGGCAGATAAGCTTGGATACAGCGGAAGCCCGTACAACGCCCTTTTGGATCTATATGAGGAAGGCGTAACTGTGAACGATATAGACGCGATATTCTCCGAGCTGATCCCTAAGCTCAAAACAATACTCGGCAAGGTGGTCGATGCCGGGGTATTCACAAAGGAATCGAAACTATCAAGCATAGCTTACGATGTTTCCGCGGCGAAGGCGGTAAACGAAGAGATAGTGAAGATAATGATCGGCCCTTACAGGGACCGCTTCAGGCTCGACGTGTCCACGCATCCGTTTACCACGGACATGGACGTAAACGACGCAAGGTCGACTACAAGATACGAAGGCATAGATTTCAAGAGCACCCTCTACTCTACTATGCACGAGAGCGGCCATGCGATATACATGCTGCAAACCGATCCGGTGCTTGATATCACACCATTAAGCGGCGGAGCATCCACAGGAATACATGAATCGCAGTCGAGATTCTTCGAAAACGTGATCGGAAGGAGCAGGGAATTCACCCATGCCATAACCCCGATGCTGAAGGGGAAGTTCTCCTTTTTGAATGGCTACAGCGAGGATGACATATACTTCTACTTCAACCAGGTAAAGCCAGGGTTTATCCGTGTAGATGCGGATGAGCTTACTTACAATTTCCACATAGCGCTAAGGTACGACCTCGAAAGACAGCTTATGGAGGGGAAAGCCAATGTAAACGAGCTTCCTGAGCTGTGGAATTCGAAGATGGAAGAATACCTGGGCATAAGACCGAGAAACGACGGTGAAGGGGTATTGCAGGACGTCCATTGGAGTTCGGGCCTCGGATATTTCCCGACCTATAGCCTTGGAAATATAGTTGCCGCGCTCATCGGCAACAAGATAAGGACAGAATACGGCAATCTGAATTCAGATGTAAGTTCTGCAAATTTCATCCCCCTGAAGGCGTGGCTCGGGGAAAAGATCCATAAATTCAGTTCCGTGTACCCTCCAAAGGAGCTGCTGAGGAGATCTTTCGGGGAAGGCTACAACCCAGGATACCTTATCGATTATCTCGAAGACAAATTTACGAAATAGGGCGGTTGGATCAAGTGGTGAAGAAGGTAACGGGTGCGGATCAAGCACCGCATAATGGATCCCACAAGCTGGTGCGCGCGCTTACCCTGAAGGACGCTGTAGTGATAAACCTCGGCGCGATAATCGGGGCAGGCATATTCGTTATAATGGGCCTTGCCACGGGGATTTCAGGTCCGGCCGTAGTCCTCTCAATCATACTTGCGGCATTCATAGCATTGCTCACCGGCCTGAGCTTCTCAGAGATAGCCAGGCATGTGGCAAAAGAGGGAGGGGTATACGAGTACTCGAAGGAAACACTCTCCCCGTTCTCCGGATTCCTCGGGGGCCTGCTCTGGACTTTTGGGAACATAATAGCGCTGTCCGCAGTGTCGCTGAGCCTGGGCAGCTACATAGACGCGCTCTTTCATGCGACCATCAGCAACGTATTCTTTGCGATTCCTGCAATACTTGCGTTCATGATAATAAATATACTCGGAATCAAAAACTCGGCGAAGACGCTTCTCGGGCTTGTTGCAATAAACATCTTCGTGCTGCTCCTCTTTGTTGTAGTGGGTATGCTATATTTTCATGCGCAGAATTTCAACGGTTTCTTCCAGAAAGGCGCCGGGGGGCTGATAGAGGGGACCGCGCTCATATTCTTCGCTTTCACGGGATTTTCGCGCGTGACTACTGTAAGCGAGGAGATAATCAAACCTGAAAAGACAATTCCCTACGCCATAATGGTCTCAATCGCGATTTCGGCAGTGCTGTATGTGCTGGTAGCAATATCCGCCCTAGGGCTGGTTCCATCTTCTCTCCTTGCCAAGTCCGCCTCACCCCTTTCATTCGCAGTTTCTGTGCTCCACAATCCCATTATCGATACCATAATAGCGCTCGGAGGAATAACTGCTACCGCAGGAGTGCTGCTCACAGGCGTACTGGGCACCTCGCGCGTATTCTTCGCGATGAGCAGGGACAATGAGCTTCCGCGGAAGCTTGACTACGTGGACAAGTTCTCAACACCGATCTATTCCATACTGCTGTCCTCATTCCTTGGTATAGTGTTCCTTACATTCATATCATTCATTGACATAGTAGAGATAGCGAACGTATCCATACTGCTTGCCTATTCTATAGTCAACATCTCAGCCTTGAACCTGAACCTGAAGCTGCGGAAAAGAAGCGGAGCCAAACACCTTAGCGAAAGCAGGTACTTCACGCCTATACCCATACTCGGGGCTGCGGTCACTCTGCTCATCGCATTCTCGATGGGGATAAAGCCCGTACTTTACGTACTGCCCGTGATAGCGCTTGGAATACTCTATTACTCCTACAAGACCTCTAAGGCCCTAAGAAACGTGGAGAGGTACATAAGCAAGGAGATACCGATAAGGAGCATTGTAAGGGAGTTTGGTGGGAGCCGCGCGAACACTTCGGGCCAGGACGTCAGAGAATGAGCTTTGTTACTTTTCCTGTAAGCGACTGGTACGCCTCGCACGAAGTCCAGTGGATGGGTTCCATGCCCTCCTTTATGAGCCTCCTGACCTCCCTTGCCTCGCTGCCGTCCCAGACCTTTGACAGATCGAATCCTATCTCCCTTACGTTGCCTATCCTCCTGTTCCACATTATGGAGGGATAAATGTTACCCATATTGTCCATGAAAAGCGACGCTTCCATGCTCCTGCTCCTAAGCGGAGGCTTCCCAGTATTCGCAAATTTTACAAGGTTCTTCAGGAATGCATTCTCTATTACCTGCTCCGGGGCCGCAGAAGCCTTCCTGTTCTTTATAAACTCCTTTATCTCCGCTGCGGCCTTTGCGTTGTCTGCCTTGTAGCTTACGCTGTTTTCCGCATTATGGTAATAATTGTCAGACTCCTGCGCCAGATTTATGTGGAAATCATTGAATGTAACCTCGGGCAGCTCGCTTTTTACCCTCCTGAATGTTTCCATGAGCTGTCCTGCGTTGTAAGCGCTCATCGTGTAACCAAAGACGAAGCCTAGGTTCTTATGCGTTTTCTGGAGTTCCTTCAGCTTCCTATACATCGCGATTACCTTGTCATAGTTGCCCGGCACCCCCCTTATCTTATCATGCAGTTCCCTGTACCCATCGAGGCTGAGCGTTATGACGACCTTCGGTATCCTCAGGTTCAATATCTCCCCAAGCCTCTTTGCTATCACATCGGGGTTTGTAAGTGAGTTCGTAGGTATTGTCACGATGTACAGCCCCCTGGAGTTCTCCTTAAACGCCCTCACTATATCAACTATGTCGCTCCTGAGGAAAGGCTCACCGCCGGTTATCTCTATCCACCTGAAGTAGCTGTTCTTTCTTGCGAATTCCCTTATCTCCTCTATTGTAAGCTCACCGACAGGCTTGAGCTGCCATATGTTGCAGGTAAGGCACCTGCTCTGGCAGTGCATAGTTATCGCAAAGTTGAGTTTGTATGGCCTTTTGAGACTCCCGAAGTTGCTCTTGAGCGCAGTATATGCCAAACCAGATGCCTCAAAAACCCCCAAATAACTACCTGCCGTTCACTGCATATTGAAAGCGAAAGGCATATATTTTATATTATCATTTCCCTAATATTTATATCTATCTTCGACTTCACGGCATTTATCTGCCGTCGTAAAGAAGTATGGTGCTTGTACGGGTGCAACGCAATGATCAGATTAATACTGCCTTTCCTTCTTGCAATGCTTCTGGCAGGATACGCAGGCGCGGCCACGGTAACGCTTACGGGCACCTGCACCGGACAGATTCTCACCCCAAGCAACAATACCATTTACTTCTACCTATCAAACACAGGCAATGGCACGGCGACAAACCTGCTCATAGTACCGCGCCTTTCAGGCCTATCGACTTTGGAACAGTCGGGAAACGTCTCAATACTGTATCCAAACAGCAACGTTTCTGTCTCGTTCGCAACAACTAATTTCTCGTATCCCGGCACATATGTTGGCGGTTTCTACCTGCAGTATTCGCAGGGTACATCTATCTATACCGCAACCTTCCCATGCGCATACTCAATAGGTAATAAGACGCAGAGCCTTGTCCGTGTGCAGGGATCCCACCTCACCCCTGCCCGTTTTACCCTCTCAATCTCGAACTTTGCAAGTAGCCCGGTGAACACCAATATAACGGTGCTGGCGCCTCCTGAATTTTCAATCAGCCCAAGCACAATCAACTTGGCAATGCCTCCATTTACCATAGAAAATGTGTCTTTCAACATTACCTCTCCGAAGATAAGCAACTCCTTCTTTACACTTAGCGCCATAATCTCCTATGTATCTGGAGGGAAGCATTACGTGGCACTATCAAACAACCAGCTTGATTTCGGCCCGCCTACAGGAGGTTCTTCGCCCCTATTCCTCATAATTGCAACCTCTTCAGTGGTAGTCGTTCTCATAGTCCTTATAGCAGTAGCATTGGTAAAAAGGAGGGGGGAGAAGAAGCGCAAGCAGTCGTGATCAAAGTGGGAAAAAAGCCTTATATAAGCATAATCATACCGACTTTCAACGAGGCGAAAGGCATAGGGAAGACCATCAGGGAAGTCAAAAGCGTGATGGACGGCTACAGCTACGAGATAGTAGTGGTAGATGATAAGAGGTCTAAAGATGGTACGAAAGGGATCGCAAGGAGGCTTGGGGCAAGGGTGCTCGTACCGCCTGAGACTGGAAAGGGATTTGCGCTCATCTTCGGATTCGAACATGCGAACGGTGACCTGCTGATCTCGATGGACGCCGACCTCTCAAACAGGCCAAAGGAGCTTAAACTGCTGATAGCGGGGATAGAGGCGGGGTATGATGTCTGCATGGGGTCAAGGTTCCTGGTCGGTGGGGGCTCGGACGACATGCCGCTTATAAGGAAGTTCGGGGACAAGCTATTCGTCACTATAGTCAACGTGCTCTACGGATCCCACTACACCGACATGTGCTACGGGTACAGGAGCTTTTCGAAGCGCGCCCTTAAGCAGCTCAACCTCATGGAAAAGGGGTTCGGCATAGAGACAGAGATGAACATAAAGGCGCAGAAGGCAGGTCTGAAGATACTCGAGGTGCCGAGCTACGAAAAGAAGAGGGGAGGGGGGAACGGAAAGCTCAATACATTCAGGGACGGCTACATAATACTGAGCACGATACTAAGGAACCTGAGATGAACTGAAATTGGACTAACCTACTTTTATCTGGTTTTGTGTGGCGTTTATATAATAGAAACCGTAAGTGTAGTTCCCTTCGGTGTCAGTTACGCTTTTTATCGGCACGAATCCCTGACCCAGGGCCGGGCATATGTTAGCGGGAGTGTGGCACCAGTATCCGTAGTCGAGAACCAGGCAGCTGTAGTTGCTCCTGAATGAGCCCATGGCCGTTGGACTGTACAGGTAGTCCATCTGGGCTGATGCTAGCCCCGCGATATTGAATAATGTCGGGTCATAGCTTAGGACAATGCAGGAGCGTGGTATCAAATAGCTGTAATTGTACACGAAGCCCTCATAGAATCTCGCAGGTTGCGCCTGCGGTATGTTTGATGGGTTGATCGAAAGCTGCGGTAACAGGCTGTAGACAGGATAGAAGATCAATACAAGAAGCAGTACTGCAGATATAATGCCGAAAAGTTCAGTACGCCTCTTGCCGCCGATCCCCCTTCCAAACTCAAAAAGGGAGTACGCCCCAAAGCCGCCCAGAAGGCTCGACTGTTCTATAAGGCCTAGCATGAACCTCCAATCCACCCCGTATGTAACGCCCCCTGCATAGAATGCAGTTATTATTATGAATATGACGAGGAACCAGAGCCCTATAGCGAGCAGTGCCCTCTTGTTGCGGAAGAACAGCATGGCCGCCCCCGCTACAGCAAGAAGCGTGAAAATCGCTGGCTGCATTACATAGTCGCTTCTGTAAGCGTTAAACCAGAACAGCACGTTGGCGCAACTGTTCAGCCCGAAGTCCTTAAGGCTTATGCTCGAGTTCGAAGGCATGTATTTGCTTGTGTTGCATGTGTTCTGTATCATCACCGCTGAACCATTCCCATACGTCCCTGAAACAAGCTGCTGGTATGAGTACCCTATCTCCGGGCTTATAACTAGGACCAGTACCAGCAATACGGCCAGCAGTTTCAGGTTCAGCATACCTTCATACGCTCTCTTCAAATTTTTTGATATTGACGCACGCAGATTTTTATCGTCGAGTATTATATACAGCAGAGGTATGAGCAGCACATATATCGCATTGAATACCTTCATATAAGCAAGGAGCACAACTGCAAATCCTGCAAAAGAAAAAGTCCTGACATTCTTCTCCTTGATGAAAACAAGAAGTGCGAATACGGCGATTGATGAAAACGCAAGGGAGGGTAGGTCGGAGCTGGTTGGTTTCGCCCAGACCAGCAACACGGGCGCAACTGCCACGAGCAGCTCCGAGAAGAGGGCAGCACCAACTTTCTTGAAGAGAAGCAGCGCCGCGAAGAAGGTGAATATTACGGCAATCGCGCTAAGTAAGAAGAATGTGCCGTATGTTGTGCCAAGATTCGCTCCAAACGCAAGAAAACCCAAGGCAAGCAAAAACGCCGTGCCTACGGGTTCGTGGAATACCTGGCCGGAGAAGCATGTAAAAGCGTTGCCATAGTTGCACATCCATGCCTGCCCCATGTGCAGGATGTTCACGGCCATGTTCTGGTAGATTACGTCGTCAAAGAAGAGCAACTGCGTCGGTTTTATAAATATTCCTTCAACGGATATGAACACGAGCAATATCGCAGCCGCGAAAATGAGGTGCTCTGCCCTTAGTCTGCTGCCCTTAAACGCATTTAAGATTTCCTTCCTGGAAGCAGCTGCGAAAAGTATACTGCCCACGAATGAGACAAGCACTCCCATGGTCATAAGGTACTCTTCTATGCCCGCTCCAAGCATCAAATACCCTCTTTGTTCTCTACAAACAATCCGTTTATGAACATGTACCTGGTATTGGTCGCCTTCATTGTCTTTATCGCGTCACGTGGGCTCATGACTATAGGCTCTCCGTGTATGTTGAAGCTCGTGTTGAGTACGACCCCGTAGCCGCTGAGCTTCTTTACATGCCCTATAAGATCCTTGTAGGCGGGATTCTCGTCCCCTACCGCCTGCGGCCTTGCCGTGCCGTCTACATGTACTACCGCCTTCAGCAAATCTGCCTTGTCCTCAATGGTCTCATACGCCATTGTCATGTACCTTGGGGCGCCTTTCGAATCATACTTCAGCAGCCTGCCGCAGTCCTCTTCAAGCATTGAAGGCGCAAAAGGTTGGAACCACTCCCTTTTCTTTACGTAAAGGTTGAGCTTGTCCTTCACCTTGTCATCGCCACTTGGCGCTAGTATGCTCCTGTTGCCAAGTGCCCTAGGGCCGTATTCCATCCTGCCCCTGCACCAGAAAAGGTAGTTGCCGCCGTTTATGAGTTCTGCAGCATGCGAAGCAGCATCCCTCTCAGATTCGTGCTGCACCTCAAAACCGCTTTCCTTCCTGAGCTCCGTTTCCGTATCCGCTTCAGTATATTCGTCACCCAAGTACGCATTGAACTTATAATCAGATACGCCATTCATCAGGTAGTTTGTATAGAGGGCACCACCGAGAGCCATCCCGCCATCTCCCATGTGGGGGAATACGTACCAGTGCTTCAGAGAGTCCAAATTCCTTATGATCATGTTGGCCTTTACATTTGAGAAAGTCCCTCCGGCAAACGCCACATCCCCTATCCTGTGCTCTTCTATGGCGTTCTGCACGAATTCCTTGAGCACCTTTTCAAGCACCTGTTGCGCCATGTATGCGAATTGCTCCCTTGGTGTCTGCCATGATATTCGCTGCAGCATACTGAACTGCTTAAGCGGTCCGTATTTCGCCTTTATGCCGGTTCTGCTGAACTCAAAGAAGCCCTTTAGCTTGTTCTCCTCGAATTCGAAAGGGTACGAGTAATCAGCCATTGCCATTATCTTGCCCTCATCCTCCAGTTCCCTCATGCCGAGTATGTTTGTCACTTGCTCGTAGAATATGCCTATGGAGTTCCTGACGCTGAGGGAGGAATGCCTCTCCAGTTTTCCGTTCCTCAATGTGCTTATGCTGCCGCTTTTTCCATCGCCAAGCCCGTCTACGGTAACGACCAGGGATGTCCTGAAACCCGAGGTAAATGCAGCAGTGGCCGCGTGTGCGACGTGATGCTCGACTATATGCAGCTTGAAATTCTTGAGGCCTGCATGCCTTAGGTTCCTCGAGATTATGTAGCTGCTGACCGCCCCTGATCCAGGGGCGATTCCGATGCTTGTCATAGCGTATTTAAGGTTGTGCCTTGCATTTTCGAAGTGCGGCTTCAGCATCTTTCTTCTCCTGAAACGGTAATAGTACTCTTTCGAATACGGCATTATCCTTTCAAGCGTTTTTGTAAGCTCTGTGGTGGTATACGCCACATGCTCTATGTCGTCCGGTTTCAGCTTTGCATAATCAAGCGCAGCCTTTATGGAATTGAAGGGAAACTTTATCTCCATCTTCCTTCTCGTGAACCTTTCCTCGCTTGCTGCGTAGATTATCCTGTTGTCCTCGATAAGCGCCGCTCCGGATTCATGCCCGTCCCAGATTCCAAGTATATGCATAAAACACACGCTGGTCAATCAGCTTCAGCAACCTCCATATTCCGGCTTCGGCCCTACACTCATACGCCGATGCCGAGCCACAATAAGATTGGCTTAGTAAAATATAAAAGCGTGCTTTTGCAATCGTATAAATACGGATCTTCCTAAAGGTAGTGTAAGTGCAGGAAAAGCATAAACGATCTCTGTTGTTCGTTGCCTCTGTCATCCTGCTTGCCATAAACATATCGCAAGTGCTGGACATAGGCACAGTCTCGAATTTCATAGAATTGTCTTCTATGTTGCTTTTTGCCTTGTTTATA
>JAJYZH010000006.1 GCA_021800135.1 Microcaldota archaeon | reverse complement strand
GAAGGGCCTTGAGCCTGTCTGCATCCCTGATCCAGGAATCTGTATGCAAATTGGAGTATTCGGTTTGTGAGGATCGGGTGTGATAAGCCGTATCGGTTTGGTCACATATGTAAAATACAATGTCAGGTTTGATGAAACGTCTTAAAGGCCCGCTAAATATTGGATAGTAGCCTGGTGCAAGGTTTTCCGGCAGTTGCTGGGTTATGATTATTTCATAATTGCCGCTATCTTTATGTATGGCGCAGATTTCGCCGATTAGAGAGGTTGCCGTTGTTTTACCCGCTTCCCCGTGTAATTTTAGCACTTCCAAACCATGGCTGTCCAGTTTTTTGAATAGTTCTTCCGCGTAAACACTGCTGTTTCGTAGTGTCCCTTCTACTGCGACGAGCAACATGCTTTTAATCTCTTTGTTTTCAGGTTTCTTGTACAGGTAGCTGCGATTGAAATCTAAAGAGTTTACAGTAGTTGGCACACCATCCCTATCTAAGGTAAACGTATAGAAGTACAGTGTCTTCTTGCAATATAAGCTTTTCTCCGTGTTGGCCTTATTTGTACAGGGTGGAATACAGCAAAAAATAAAAGAAAAAAATAAAACAGTGCATACTACTTCTCCGAGGGCAAAAACCTCTCGAAATCCACTGTGAAGTCGTCGCTCTTGATTTTTCCGGAAATTTTGTACTCTACTTCGAACATGGAATCGGCCATCATCTCGCTCACCTTCCTTGCTTCCACTATGTCACTTATGCACTTTATGAGGCCTTTTCTGAATTTCATGTTCTTCACTTCCAGTAGAGTAATTTCCTCTTCGGACAACTCCTTGAGATTCGACCCCTCGTTTTTTGCTAGGAGGATATCTATCCCCTCTGACAGCTTCCTGCCTGCTTCGCTGTATTCCACTCTGTCACCCAGAAAACGTGCCTGGCTGCACAGGCTTTGCCTATTTGTTTGGCGCATGGCGGCGCAACTTTCCTAGTTTATTTTATACGGGGAAGGTATTTAATTGTATTGTAATCTATTACAAGTATATATACTTAGATAAACTTTATTGTAGAGAAATAGTAATATTTATATATCTTTAACACAGAAATAGTAGTGCCGGGAAACCGGTACCCAGAAACGTGCCTGTGCTATGCACAGGCACAGTATGATTATCGCAGTCTTTTTCTGTTGTCCAAAATGCGCCATACCTCATTTTCAACTGCTTGCACTTCGTAGCTTTCCAATGGCATATCGCAGTCATAATCGTGCCTTTTTGTAAAATCTTTTATTACAATGCTCGCCAGAAATATCGGGGTGTCTAATATTTCTAGTAAAGTCTTCATTGTTCCTTCCGGCAGCTCATCTATTGGAAGCGGTTCCCTACCTCTCCAAAAACCGGAACCTGTCTCTCTTATTTCACCGAATATTTCTTGCAGATCTTTCGATATGGATCTGTCCATACCCATATACGAACCGAGTTCTTTTTTATCAAGAAACGATCTCGTAGAATCACTAGGGGTTATTAGGTATGGATATAATATTTAAATTATCGCTTTATTGGAGAAATCTACCATAAGCTCCGTTATTTTGTCGTGCCTGTGGCGCAGGCATGCGATTAGGAGATAATTGCCGCGCATAATAGGAATGCGACAGAATGTGACTTTTAGGTATGTTTATACCTATATGTGGCAGGAGATAATTAGGAAAGTGGTATACCCTTTATAAGGTTTATTGAGAAATTAATATACCTGAATCAAGTGTTATTTCCGGGTCGTTAAATTTTTTAACGGTGGATAAGTGGAGGGGATTTCTGAGAGGTCGGGGGCTAATTCTAGTGCATCTGCTGTGAATGGTGCACAAGCACATAACGGCAACGGGTACAAAAACGGAAGTATCCATTCGGAGCTTTACGAATTTGAAGCAGATTTGCAGAAATGGTGGCTCATAAGCGGTATTGAGGGAGGTACGAAGCTTTCTGGTAAGGAGAACCTTATAGCGATACATAGGATGTATAAAACTGCTAAAATGCCGCCGGAATGGATAATAATGGAGGATACGCTACCTGCAGTGCCTACTTTCGTAACGAAAGGGTACAAAAGCCAGTGGGCAATGCTGGAAACTTCCATAAACTATCTTGATGACGCTGTTGTAGCGGTAAAGCCATCCTTAAGCAGAATATCACAGGACATAAAAGACAGGGATAATGTTACCAAACTCGGCTATGTACTTGGAAAAAACGATTATAAAAACATCGATACCGAATACAACAGAGCAGTCAACATGTATAACAACAGTCCTGAAATGATATACCATATGAAGAAGAGGTATGAGGAGAAAAGCTTTAGTAACAGGGATATAATAGACAAATCAGTATTACGAAAGGAGAGGGTATCTGCCCTACTTGAAAATTTGGAGAAAAAAGAGGAGAAGGACCAAACAGAGAAAAAAAGAATCTATTCCTACTATTCTACGATACGCAACCTTGATGATAAAATAAAGCAAAATGGAGAGGAAGCGGAAGATTGCAGCAGAATCGCAAAGCTTTATGGTAAACTTCAGGTACTTTGGCTACTTGATAACCGCTCTGGGGCGGAAGATTATGAAACTGTTTACGAGATGCTGGAGGCAGGAACTTTAGACGAGGAAGATTTTGATGCATATACAAGAGGGCTAGGCAATGCAAGAAGAAACTTGATGTTTGGCAAAATAAAAGTGGAATATGACGCAACTAACGAGGAGCTCTCTAAAGTCAATGAAGGCAAGGATCCTGAGCGTGCCGCGCAATTAGAATCTGAACTTAAAAGGCTTGCGAACCTAAGCAAGAAACTTACGTATGAGGGGATAGCCAGAGAGGAGGAGGATATAGACAGGATAACTGAGAACAAGCTGAAAGCAGGGTATATATTCACGGGGCTTGTCCCGGGAGGGCGTGATTTGTTTGAACTTGCTGACCGCATATCAAAGGAAGTGATATACACACATATACGAAACGCATATGGGAGAAGGACGCCTCTAGAGATATTCGATAAGGTAGGAGACATCGTATCAAAAGGTATAAAGGTAAAGGTCGTCGGCAACCAATCCAACATGTCTAACATATACAGGAAGGGCTACGGTATTGCTGCTGAAAAAACGTTAACAAATCTTTTTGGCGACGACAAAGACCTGAAGATTATAATAGGGATGCGTGATACGATAATGTCATATGGTATAATACCGAAACACGACAGGGGTAATATTTTATATGTGGTTACCGTTTCGCCCCTCGCATCTAAAAAAGGTTTGGAGGAGGTATGGAAAGAGCAGGTCAAGGATCCCTTGGTCAAGGCACTTGAGAGCAGGCCAAACCAGACAGGAGCATTCCTGGAGGTAATGTTCAATAATAACTCGTTCTTTTTCAACCCACAGATGGATATAGTCCGGCTGAGCATAATCGAGGAAAAAGAGGCGCAGCGACAGCTATTGATCAAGAAACTGTCCTCGACGTTTAAACCTGTTAAGGTAAATTTGGCAGATATAGATTACAAAGACATCATAGCGATTACAAATAAGCTGCCTTCAGAATTTAACAATGAGTTGCTCAATAAGCTGCTCGTATTCCACGGGATTGACCCATTCGATAATAAAACAATGGAGGAGCTGATCTCTGCGATGCAGGAGAACAAAGCTACTATACCCGCAGCCGACAGTAAGATAGCGGACATTATGGGATGGTACCGTAAGACTTTCCCGTATGAATTAGAGAAAAGACCCGTAAAGGAGATGGATATAATTGGGGCTTCTGATGTCCACCTTATAAGGAATGACAGGGGGATATTATTCCTGTCCGAAGAAATACTTGATGCTTTTGTACGATACGAACTTGATTTAATAAAACACATGAACAAGGTTTGGATGTACACGATGAATGAAGGGGTGGAAGGTAACTATATCAATATAATGTTCCAGAAGAATGAGTATCTATCTTACAAGGACAGAGATAAGTATGAAAGAATGCTAGAGGAGGATGGGATAGTACCTGGAAACGAATTGTATGATAGGCTCATGGACAAATATGATGCGAGGAGAAGCAGGATGATGCCTAATCCTGACATAGGTGAACAGATCCATAAATTAAAGACGATTATTAAGCCGCTTTTGGTAGAAGAAAAGGTAAGGGAATACCTGCTGGTATCCGGAGAACATGGGAATAAGACTCCAAACAAAAGTGCTCCGCAAAGCATAGATGAAAGTACTTTAATCGGAGATGTAATTGATGAAATTGTAAAGAATGAAGATGCTGTAGAGATTTTACCTGGTGGATGGTTTGGCGGAGGGGGAAAGAGGGTTATAAATGGGTTGGACATGCAGGCGTTTCACAGATACCCTTTTGAGAACCTTGGAAAGCTAAACCCAGAGGTGAGCTTCACCGTATGCGGCCATACACACATAGAGGGGGTGCTGGTAGCGAATGACCAGGTCGTATATAATCTTGGAGGTATGAAAGGTGCGGATGAGCTCCCTACGCAGTTGGGAATGAGGATAAGCGAGGACACCCGAAGCGGAGGGAACGTGTCTATAAAGTACTATCCGAGGGAGGGTGATGAAAGAAGTAGGATAGTGAGTTTTGTTTCTCATTTTGTAAGGCCGAGCGAACTCAGAGACAAGGGATACTTGAGGACTGACCCGCATATGGAAAAGTTTGAGAGGTATAGGAGCGTTATAAATTACGATACCGAAATCCACAATTCAGCAGTCTCGAATGGGAACGGAAAGAATAGGATTGACAAGGATAAGCATTAAAGATGATGGTATAAAAAGATGCCAAACAGCAACACGCTTTCCCGGCCAAAGGCCAGTATATACGTATCGTGAGCAGGCTTAGCTTCCAAGTTCGGAATGGGTTTGGGCGTTTCCCCGCTCCTATTACCGTTTGGCAGTAGTATATTTACACAAGCCTTAATATACTTTTTGTTTTGCGGATGGGGCTGCCGAGATTTGAACTCGGATAACCAGCGCCCGAGGCTGGCAGTCTACCAGGTTAGCGTACAGCCCCATTTGTACGTTTACGGATAGATTGCCACGGGAAGGAATAATAAGGTATTTGAATGACGTTATCGGGATACTGCCGTTTACATTGTAAAAGGAGCCTGAGGGTCTGTTAAAGTATCTATGCGTTTGTGAGCCCTCTGAACGTCCTGCCTTTGTTCTCCAACAGGTTCCTGTATTCTTTTCGTGCCAGCACCGCAGGTCCTTTCCTGTCCAGGAGCAATACCTCGAAGAAGGCAGTTGTGCCTGTAGATCCTACGGGGTATGAATTGAGCACTTCGCAGTTTATAAAGCGCCTTGCCGCCCTTCCTTCAGCTATTCTTTGCAGCGATTCAGCGCGGGAGAAGAACCTACCCGACTTTGATGGCTTTCTGCCGCCCCCATGTACGGCACGTTTTCTCTTTCCTTTTACGACCCTTACTCTGGCCACGATTACTCCGGTTATATCCTTGTACCCCAATGATCTTGCCCTTGCTATGTTTGTAGGTTTGTCGATCCTTACCACCGCGGGATCGGCCCCCCATTTGACCAGCCTTGTCTTGTAGAGGTCTGACCTCTTTTTGTATTCCTCTCTTATCGTTTTGCTCATTTCTTTGTACATGCTCACTGAAAAACACCTCCCCCACATAGCATAATTGCAAACTGTGTTGATATTTTTGCTTTATTGTAGTAAGGTATAAATATTAGAAAAGCGATAGTTATATATGATTGTTGTTGGCGGAACGCCAAGCGGCTTTTATGTCAGGTAAAAAAATGAGAGGAAGGGGAGGTGTCATGGCGACCAAGAAGAAGTCTGAGGCAGGGAAAGTAGTTTCACGCGTAAAGCGTGCGGTTTCTGTGAGGGCCGGCGCCGGCAAGCAGGTAAAGAAGGCAGCCCGCAGAGAGAACGTCAAGGCAAAGCCTTCAGGAAGTCACGCTGCGGAGCAGAAAGCGAGCGCAAAAACCACTAAGGAACAGAAAAAGAGGGAAGAGGAGGGCCTTTACAAGATTGACGCTAAAAGAGTGATAGAGGAGATGGTTGCCAACAGCGCCGCGATGGAGTATCTGCATAAAAACGTAAGCAAGAGGGCCGGGGAAGTAATAAATGCCTTGGATGTTCCGAAAACCGACGAAAAAATAGCCGAGGAGCTCGACATAAAAATAAACACCGTTAGGAGGATACTTAATATAATGTACGGTTATGGGATAACCAACTATAGCGTGATAAAGAATTCGAAGGGATGGCTGTCTTTCATGTGGGTGGTAAACCTCAGGAAGGTGAATGAGTTTTACGAATATATAAACAAGAATGACAGCAATACTGCAGTAATAACCGAAAACAGCAACGATTATTTCGTTTGCAAGAGTTGCTATAGCAACAACAAATTGGTATTTGATTTTGATTCTGCGTTCGAAGCAAGTTTCAAATGCATCCTTTGCGGAAACAAGTTGCAGCGCCTCGATAAGGAAGAAGCAAGGCAATTGATAGAGTCCAGAAGTATCGACAGCGCAACGCTATAGTCTGATTGATTTTTATAGGTTTAGGTAATATTATCTAATCGTCTTCTGCAGATAATAGCGAGGTAGGGTAGTCTGGAGTGCCCGCCGGGCTCATAACCCGGAGATCAATGGTTCAAATCCATTCCTCGCTATTCCGACCCCTAAGTTCCGTTATTCGTTTATACAAATAAACAACCTTTTATTATATTATTTTCAAATTAGATGATGATATATATAAAGTAAGGGAGAAGGATTAGTGGCAATGTGGGGTGCAGGTATGGAAGATCTGTCTTACGAAAGTCTTTGGCAGGCCGTTTACAAAGAAAAGAAAACGAACGAGATACAGACAATCCCAAAAACCTTTTACGACGATATAGAAAAATACATTGAAAAGCTCGGAAAGGGAGAAAACGAAGAAACGTCCGAAACAAAGCAGAACGCAATAAAACTGCTCGAAGGCCTTTTCGAAAAGCGGAAGCAAAAGATACTAATATATATCGCACATAATAAGTCTCTACCGCAACCGATGCCTCCTGCAGAGCAGAAGTTCTATGAACTTGTATCGGAAGACTGCAACAAAACCACACTAGACGGTTACAAATCTTCCACCGAGCAGAAAATAACCAGCCTTCGTGTAAATAAGGATATACCGGAAATAATCCTTCCGTCAGGGAAGAAGATCGGCCCATACAAGGCAGGAGACAAGGTAAACACGGACAACATGGAAGATATATCCTTTCTGAAGTCCACGGAGATTTGCATAGACGGCCAAGAGTGATAATATGAAAATGATAAACGAGGTAACAGCATACTGCCCCAAGTGCAACAAGCACACCCTGCATTCAGTCAAGCTCTACTCCAAAAAACCAGAAACTACGCTGAATATAGGGAAGAGGAGAGCAGAAAGGAAGAGGCGCGGATATGTAGGAAAGGTAAAGGGCGCCGCTAGCGCGATAAAAGCCGGCAAAAGGCAGAAGGCAATACTGCAATGCAAGGAATGCGGATACAGCGTGGAGCGCATATATGGAGGGAGGACAAAAAAGAAGCTTGAGATAAAAGCCAAGTGATCTATAAATGGCCGCCAACATGGAAAGACTGCCCCAACTGCGCGAAATAGTACTCGGCCAAATAACAAAAGTAATGCAATTCGGGGCTTATTGCAGGCTATCGGAATACAATCTGGAAGTATTTATACCGTTGAGGGAAGTATCGTTCGGATGGATAAAGAACATACGGGAGCATCTGCACGTAGGGCAGAACGTTGTCTGCAAGATCATCTATTTCGACAGGGAGCGCGGCACGATAGATGCCTCAATAAAACAGGTAACGCCAAAGGAGGAGAAGGATAAGATAAGCACCTTCAAGCTCGAGAAAAGGCTGAGCGCACTTTTCATGCAGACTGCAAAGCACTCCAAAGTCGAAAAGCCCGAGGATGTGTCAAAATCCGTACTGGAAAAGTTCGGAACATTTACCGAATTTACAAAGAACGCTATAAGCGGATCTCAGGAGTTCGAAAAATTTGAGATGCAGAAAAAATTGAAAGACGCGCTGCTTGCCGCACTCGAAAACATGAAAAGCAACAGGACATTCAAGGTATCCTACATAATGACTCTGCTTAACACAGACACTATGGCAGGGGCAACAGAGACCAGGCACATGCTTTCGGAGATGGAGAAGGCAGGCATAAAGATAATCTACCTAAGCGCGCCAAAGTACAAGGTCACATCCGAAGGCAAAAGCTATCCCGAAGCAGAAGGCAAGGTAGTAATGGCGACCGCGCAGGTCCAGAAAAACAAACACAAGTTTATATTTTCAATCGAGAAAGAGAAGCTTAAGAAGGAAAGGGAGGGCATACTGGAATCTTACCTCTCATAACCAGTGGTAAAATGAAGGGTACTATCATAGTAAAACACAAAGAGGTAAAGCCGTACAAACCTGTACTTGTGGTAGGGCTGCCAGGCATAGGTTACGTCGGCAGGCTTGTAGCGCTACATCTTATAAAAGAACACAAGGCAGAGAAGTTTGCCACCCTGTACTCGGACCGTTTTCCATATGAGGTCATAATGACAAAGAAGGGCACCGTGCGCATAGCCAATAACAGATTTTATCTGATAAAACGCAAGAGGCCGGAGAGCGACATCATATTGCTTACTGGGGACGTGCAGGCTACCACATCCGAAGGCCAGTACGAGGTAAACACGAAGATACTCGAACTATTCAAGTCGCTCGGCGGGACGTTCATCTATACCCTTGGCGGCTATAATTCAGGCGCTCCTGTGCAGAACCCCAAGGTGTTCGGCAGCGCAACGAGCCTTAAGGTAGTGGAAAAGTTCAAGGAAAGAGGCATAATCTTCGGCCAGACGCGCGGTTCAATAATAGGCTCGGCGGGCCTGATCATAGCGTTCGCCAAGGCAGAGAAGATAGACGGCATGTGCCTGATGGGCGAATCCTCGCTCCTAAATGTAGATGCCGCTGCCGCGAAATCCGTCACAAAGGTGCTTGCAGATAACCTTAACCTAGACGTGGACACTTCGCACCTAGACGCACTTATAGATAAAACTGCCAAGGCGCTGAAGGAATTCGAGGAAAAGATCAAGGTCGGCGAGGGAACGGAGGGGATCCAGCCCTCTGGCAGCCCCTCATACATAAGGTGAGCATGAGCATTTGACCGCATGAAGCGCGGACGTTTCGGGCAAATAGATTGCGGGTGTAGTCTAACCTGGTTAGGACATGGCCTTCCCAAGGCTATAATCCGGGTTCAAATCCCGGTGCCCGCATAAACGGATTATACTGTCCAAGCCCGACTCTACACTACGAGCAGGTACAGCAACGCCGCTATTATCCCCCCACTTATGCCGCATATGAAGTTTGTCGTGTACTTGGTCCCTATGCCTTTCTCCTCATAATGCCCGAGCACTGAATCGATTATCGATCCCGCGAATCCTGCCACTATGACAATAACGGCCGCAATCTCGGGTTTCATGCCAAATCCGTTGTTTATGAGCGGCAGCGGTATGAACGCTAACGAGATCAGCATCGCACCTGCCAGGCTTGCCGCCAGACCAAGCAGGGTTACGCCCCCCGATATCCCCTTCTTTACCTGCCTGAAGCTTACTATAGATATCGGTATCCCGTCCAGCACGCCCAGTTCACTGCCGAACTTATCCGCCATCACCGCGGCAACGCTTGATACGAACCCTATCACCCCCAATTTCGCTAAAAGATCGTTTCCATGAAGCATAGAAACGAAGAACAGGAAAGCGAACGCAAGCGCCGGAAGCCCGTTTGCAAGTACATTCTTGACCCCCCTGCTCTTCTGGTAGAGGTGCACCCCTATCTTGAACTCCCTTCCTACGTATGTAACTATTGCAGACAGTATCAGGAAGTAAAGCAGGGTAAGCACGAAGAACCATCCGAATATCCCATAGCCCAGGATAATGAGCGCCACCGCCATCCCAAGGCCTAGTAGCGCGCCCTTCCAATCAAGCGTAAGCACGTTCATACAATCCATTTTTGTGGAATACTTCCGATAAAACACCAATTACAATAGCTTTTTAAAGTTTCTCAACGCTTAGGATATTACGAATTCTCTAAGTAGGAGGGTCGTAAAGAACTGGTC
Source organism: Microcaldota archaeon (assembly GCA_021800135.1). Lineage (GTDB taxonomy): Archaea > Micrarchaeota > Micrarchaeia > Micrarchaeales > Micrarchaeaceae > JAKATY01. The sequence goes on along the minus strand of JAJYZH010000006.1, from coordinate 2,292 downwards.
GCCTTGCCAGCGTGATTCTCACGCTGGCACTTATTTTTCACCTCAGCATGTTTGCTGAAAGTTGCCTCTTAAGATTTCCATAAGACACTTTAAATACTTATTCTACACAATATTAAAAAAGACAGAAATAAAAAGCTGCGTGTTGTGTTTTTATGGCTAAGGACAAGGTCGTAAGGGAGTTGGAGGACCTGCCGGGCATAGGAGAAACGACAGCGGAAAAGCTAAGGGCTGCCGGTATAGACTCATTGGACAAAGTGGCCACTACCGCCCCATTCGAACTCGCGGAGACGGCGGGCATAAGCCCGGAGAAGGCGAAGGAGGCCATAAGGGTGGCGCAGGAGTCAGTCACGCTCAACTTCTCCACTGGGGAAGAGATCTTTAATAGGAGAAAAGAGATAGGGAGGATAACCACCGCTTCCAAGGACCTTGACGAACTGATCGGAGGCGGGGTGGAGACCAACGGCATAACCGAGACATACGGAAGATTTGCGAGCGGAAAGACGCAGATAGGCTTCCAGCTCTCCGTAGATGTTCAGCTGCCTAGGAACAAGGGAGGGCTGGACGGGAGCGTGCTCTTTATAGATACCGAAAGCACATTCAGGCCTGAGCGCATAGAGGAGATAGCAAAGAAGGCAGGGCTGGATCCGCAAAAGGCGCTTTCAAACATATTTGTGATAAGGGCAACCACAACAGACGAGCAGACATTGGCACTAGAAAGGGCAGACAAGCTTATACAGGAGAAGAATGTCAAGCTTATAGTGGTCGATTCGCTTACGGCGCTGTTCAGGTCAGAATATGTGGGAAGGGGCGCGCTTGGAGAAAGGCAGCAGAAGCTAAACATGCACCTGCACAGGCTGCAGCGCCTTGCAGACAAGTACGACCTGGCCGTGTACGTGACCAACCAGGTCATGGACAACCCGGCAATACTGTTCGGCGATCCGACTACGCCTATAGGCGGAAATATACTTGCGCACGCCGCTACTACCATGCTTTATCTCAGGAAAAGCAAGGAGGAAAAGAGGATAGTGAGGCTCGTTGACTCGCCGAGCATGCCTGAAGGGGAATGCGTGATAAAGATAACACCCCAAGGAATCAGCGAGTAGCGAATCGAGTGATAGGTTGCTTTATCTGATTGGATTGGGTCTGGCGAAGGGCGACATGCCATACAGGGCCAAAGAAGTGCTAAAGAGGGCAGAGCTCTTCGCCGAGTCCTACACCAGCTTTATAGGGGACGAATACATAGAGGAGATAGAAAAGGAGGCCGGCAAAGAAATAAAGCGGCTGGAGAGGAGCGACCTGGAGGAGAAGGCTTCCGAGATCGTGGGAAAAGCAAGGGATAGGGACATCGCGGTCCTGACGGGAGGGGATCCGCTGATAGCTACAACCCATAAGATACTGTTCATAGAGGCAAAGAAGCGCGGGGTCAGGACGGAGGTAATGCACGCCGGATCGATAATAACCGCGGCGATAGGGGAAAGCGGGCTGGACTTCTACAGGTTCGGCCAGGTAATAACAATACCTGAATGGAGCGAGAAATACAAACCGCTATCATTCTACGAAGTTATAGATAGGAACCTAAGCAATGGCCAGCACAGCCTTTTGCTCCTGGATTACTCCGAGGTAAAAGGGAGCTCTATGAGCATAAGGGCAGCGCTGGAAGAGATCGAAGCCGCAGAGGCCCACTACCGCAAAGGAATTATAAGCCGCGGGACAAGCATTATAGTAATGAAAGACGTATCGCACGGCAACGCGGAACGCCTCTACTGCAGCCTGGAAGAGGCGAAAGAGAAGGATCTGGGGCCCGGCCCGGCGCTGATAATAATACCATCGAAGATATCGGACGTGGAGAAGGAGGTAATGGACAGCATGTACCCAAGGTGAGTTTAATGTTATCACTGAAGTTCGACAGGCAAAGGAAGATGATCTATTCTGACGATCAGTCAACTATAGACAGTCTGAAGAACGGGGAATTCGGCCAGATCGGCGAGGGAAGGCAGCTGATGCTTGATCCCGAAGAAGCCCTCTACCTGTTGGATGTAAGGAACGCCGAATGCAAGGACCAGTCAGGAAATACCGTAACGTTCAACGGCTATGCGGCCACGTTCGCCTCAAGCAGGAAGTTCATGGCGCGCTACTTCACATACAAGGACTGGAGAGACCGCGGATTGATAGCGAAGGACAGCAAATACCTCCAGAAGGTGAGGCCTTCGGGCCAGGTTCCTTCAAAGAGGTACCCCGCAACCAGACTGAAGATGTTGGGGGGCAAAGCCGAAGGCATATTCTTTCCCGCGG